>JBBSKE010000154.1:0-8181 GCA_038256595.1 Tepidiformales bacterium
GAAAAACGCACCCGCACGCGCTCTCGCGTCCCGTCTTTGCTCGACAAACTGCGTGATTCCGGCACGGTACGTGCCCATCTCCCCGCGCAGGTCTCGCGCACCGGCTGTGCGGTACCGTATCCCACTGAGCCTGATTCGAAAGCAAACCCGCGCTCCAGGTCGCCGTCGAAGTACATCGTCGCCCAGTCTCTGACTGCGGCTTCAACCTCGTCTGCCGTGAATTGCATTTAATCCCCCCAACGGCCCGGATAGCTGTCCCGCGCATCCTACGTCACCAGGAAGTGGGTTTACCGAGGAGACGTTACGCCATTGCCACGCCACTACTTGCTCGGGCGAGAAAACGGGGAGAGTCGACGTTTTCAAGCGCAAGCCAAGGGTTCTCGTCATGGCCGATGCGATTGGGGGCGGCCACGAAACGAGGCCCGACTACGTTGCGCCGTGGTGGGCCGAGCCTGCGCATCCACCACTCCGAATACGGGCGATTGCCGACTGACTGTCCGGTAGCCCTACTCGTCGAAGCCGACGAAATTCGTCGCTTCTTTGACGGACTTCCGTTCGGACACGACTGCATTCGCGGGGAAGGTTTCGTCTGGCCAGCCCAGGGCGATGCTTTTCATGATGACCTGGTCCTCCGCGATGCCCGCGTGTTCGCGCACAACCGGCGATTGCATGATGCCCTGGCTATTGATGACGGCTCCGAGGCCGCGAGACCACGCGGCGTTGACCAGCGCGGTCGCCACGGCGCCGCAATCGAAGGGCGTGTCGTCGCTGCCGTCGAGCGCACGGTCATAGGTCACGATCACGCAGACGGGCGCGTCGAACTGCCGGAAGCCGCGGAGGGTCCAATCCTTGCGGCCCTCCATGTCTTCGCGCGCGATTCCCATGGCGGTGAAAAGCTGCTTGGCGACGCCAATCTGCCGTTCGCGGTGCTGACCGGCAAATCCGGGACCGGTCCGGAACTCGCGTGACTGCGGCACCCCGGCGAGATTCCGTTCCGTGTTCCCGGCGCGAATTCGGGCCAGCGGTTCCCCGGTGATGACGTAGAAGTTCCAGGGCTGGGTGTTCATCGAGGACGGAGAGCGCATCGCCAGCCCGATAATCTCCTCGATCAGCTCCCTCGGAACGGGATCGGGCTTGTAGCCGCGGATGCTCCGGCGACCGAGGATAACGTCATCGAATTGCATGTGGAGACCTTCCGGATTCGCAAAATCGGTTTGACTGTCGCTGTTTCGCCGCCTTCACGCAACAGCGTGCCTCGATGGCTATCGTTCCAGGTCCCACCGGTACCAGGCCTCGACTTTTTGGCGGGCCCAGGGGGTCCTGCGCAGGAATTTCAGGCTCGAGCTGATGCTTGGGTCCAGGAGGAAGCAGCGCACCGGGATGCGGCGGCCCATCTCTGCCCAGCCGTAGCGCTCGGAGAGTTGCGTCACCATCGCCTCGAGGGTGATGCCATGCATTGGGTCGTTCGGGCGAGCCTGCGGTTCGTCTGTCATGGTTCGCCAAGGATACGACATCAGGCAGCCTGACCTGCCGCGAACCCGGAGGCCCAGGCCCACTGGAAGTTGTAGCCGCCAAGCCAGCCGGTCACGTCCACGACTTCGCCGATGAAGAACAACCCCGGCAAATTGCGCGCCTCCATCGTTTTCGAACGCAGGTCGCGCGTGGACACGCCGCCGACCGTCACTTCGGCCTTCGCGTATCCGGCGGTCCCGGCGGGGCGTAGCTGCCAGTGGTGCAGAAGCGCGGCGATTCGCTCCAACTGTGCGTTCGAATAGCGGTGCATCTGCAGCGAGGGCGCGAAGGCCGCGCACCAGGCCTGCACGAACCGTCGCGGCGCGTGCTCGGAGAGAACCGTTGCCAGTTCCTGGGTTCGTGTTCGCGCGGCCATCAAGACGTCCAGCATCGACTCATGCGGGAACAGATCGGCGCTGAGCGCCGACCCGGCCGGCCAGCAACTCGAAATCTGCAGGATTGCCGGGCCGCTCAGCCCCCGGTGCGTGAAGAGCATGTTCTCGGTGAAGGCGACGCCCCCGCTTTTCAGGGTGACCTCGATGGATACGCCGCTGAGCGATTCGAAGAACACGCGCTCATCTCGCGCGAAGGTCAGCGGAACGAGACCCGGACGCTCGGCCGCGCGGGCGAGCCCGAACTGCTCGGCAATCTCGTACCCGAGTCCGCTTGCGCCGAGTGTTGGGATCGAAAGCCCGCCCGTGGCGACCACCAGGGCCTCGCTCCGGATTACGCCGTGCTCCGTGGTCACTTCGAATTCGGAGGGCCGGTCGACGGAGAGCACTTCGCTGTCTAACTGGAAGCGAACGTTCGCCGCTGCGCACTCGGCGAGGAGCATCTCGACGATGGAGACGGAGGTCACATCGCAGAACAGCTGCCCGAGCTTCTTCTCGTGGTAAGCGATGCCGTGAGATTCGACCATAGAGATGAAATGCTCGGGCGTGTAGCGGGCGAGCGCAGAGCGGCAAAAGTCCGGGTTCTCGCTGAAGTAGTTCTCCGGCGACGCGTGTACGTTCGTGAAGTTACAGCGCCCGCCGCCTGAGATGAGGATCTTCTTCCCCACCCGTTCGTTCCGTTCGATGACCAGCACCGACCGGCCGCGATTGCCCGCTTCGATCGCGCACATCAGCCCGGCCGCCCCGCCACCGAGGATAATCACGTCGTAGCCGGTGGGCGGTCGATTGCTCATCGGGATCGATGTGGCCACCTGCACCGCACCCGGTCAAGCCGTCAGCGAATCGTCGCCAGCCGGCCCACGGAGCAGTACAGCGTGCCAGTGCTCGGTCTGACGGGCAGTGGCACGCACGAACCGCGGACTACGACTTGACCAGGCTCTTTGCGGAGCCGGTGAGTTCGGCCATGAGTTCGATCGCTTCTGGCTGGCCGCCACTGACGGTCAGGCCGGTCATGCCCGAATCCTGCCACGCCTTGAAGCGCTCGCGGATGCGTTCGGGCGGCCCGATCAGCGCTTCTTCATCGATGAACTCGTCCGGGATGGCCGCTGCGGCTTCGTCCTTCCGGTGCGCAAGGAAGAGTTCCTGGATGCGCTTCGCCTCGTCCGGGTAGCCGCGGGCAACCATACGCTCGTTGTGGAAGTTCTTGGAGCGTGCACCCATGCCGCCGATGTAGAGCGCTCGCCCCGGTTTCAGGCTGTCTATCGCCGCCTTCACATCCTTCGTGACGATGACGGCAGCGCCGGAGAAAACCTCGAAGTCCTTCATCGACTTCCCATTACCGGCCTTTGCGAAGCCTTGTTCGAGGAACGTCCGAACACGTGGCCACTCCTTCGGTCCGCCGCCGCCGAAGAGGCCATCGGCGATTTCGCCAGCGAGGCGAATGCCGCCCGGGGTCATCGAGCCCATCCAGATCGGCAGGTCGGGCCGCATGTGGAGGATGGAGCGCAGGGGCTTGCCGAGTTCGGACGAACCGGGGCCGTGGTAGGGCAGCGAGATCTCCTTGCCGTCGTGCGAAACCGGCTCCTGGCGGGCGAAGATCTTCTTCATGATGGTGACGTAATCGCGGAGGCGTTCGAGGGGCTCGCCCCAGGGCTGCCCGTACCAGCCTTCGACAATCTGCGGGCCGGAGACGCCGATGCCGCAGACGAAGCGGCCACCGGACAAACCGTCGATGGTCTGGGCCTGCATGGCCGCGTTCGCGGGCGTCCGCGCTGCGAGCTGGATGATGCTCGTTCCGAGGCGGATGCGCGTCGTCACCGCTGCGAGGTAGGCGAGCGGGGTCATGGCGTCCATGCCGTAGGCTTCGGCGCTCCATACCGCGTCGTAGCCGAGCTGCTCGGCTTGCTGGACGCGCTCGACGGGCACCGAGGCCTGAGCCCCACCAGTTCCAATACTAATAGCCAGCTTCATTCGAACCTCCGCGTTTCCGTTGATGGCCCAACGCGCTTCGGCCCGGGCTGCGGGCCGGATTCTACGGAATCTGAACTGGCCGGTCCAACGCGGGCGGTCGAACGACCGCCTTTTTCGGTTCGAGAACGTCGCGGGAGCGGGTGAAACGACCGCCGAGGGGCGATTGGACAGTCTCAGCGCTCGGCGGGCACACTTCGGTAGGAATCCCGCCGCGCCGGACATCTGTACGGCGAGGACGAGATTCGCAGTCAGCCTGGGAGACGCGCGCTGGGCACCATCATCGACCTCCATACGCACACCGCCGTCGGTTCGTTCGACTCCCGGACCACGCGCGAGGACATCCTGGCGGTTCGCGAGCGCGTCCCGGCCCTCCATGGGCTCGTGCTGACCGAACACCAGAAACGCTGGCCCGAAGAGGCGCTCGAAGGCATTCCCGGGGACCTGCTGGTCTTCAACGAGCGCGAATACGACTACCACCAGGGGCATATCATCGTCCTCGGCGCTGGCGAACTGCGGCCCTGGAAGACGGTTCCGCAGCTGCGCGAGCAGGTCCTCGAAGCCGGCGGATTGATGATCCTGGCGCACCCCTTTCGCTTCTACCCGAGTGGCCTCAGCCTCCTCTATCCGATGAACGAGAACTGGCACGAGCCGGGCGAATGGCCAGCAGAGCGGCTCGCTGGGCACTCGCTCTTCGGCCTCGTCGATGCGGTGGAAGCGTGGAACTACCGCGCGACGCCAGCTCAAAACGAACTCGCCGAAGCGTGCGCGCGGGTTCGTAGCCTGCCAATCATCGCCGGCAGCGATTCGCACGCCCCCGAGGATATCGGCCACTATGCCACGGAGTTCGACGACGATATCGGCTCGCTCGCGGAGCTGCTTGCTGCCATCCGCGCGGGCCGCTGCCGCCCGGTCGAACTGACGGATTCGGGGACTTACGAGCCGCCGCTGCGGACTTCCGGGGTGCTGCTGGAGCGAAACTGAGGTGCACGGAGGCCCGAAGCGAGTCGCCGATGGTCCGAACCGGTCAGACTGTGTGACACGATGAACTTGCCTGGGATCCGGCGAACCTACCACTTCATGGCGCCCGTCTACGACCGCCTGTTCCGGCGCTTTTATCGCAACTTGCGACGCGAGAGCATCGCTGCACTCGACCTGCAGGCGCCGGACGTTATCGTGCTGGTCGGTGCAGGGACTGGACTCGACATTCCCCATCTACCACGCGAATCGCGGACCTTTGCGATCGATGTCACGCCGGAGATGATCCGCCGCGCCGCCGCAACCGGGCGGCATCGGGCCGGCTACGTCCTGGCCGATGGTGCTGCCCTGCCGTTGCGCGATGCCAGCGTTTCCGTCGTCATCCTTCATCTTGTCCTGAGCGTCGCGCCAGCCCCGGCGGCACTCCTGGCCGAAGCGGCGCGGGTCCTCCGCGTGGGCGGACGGGTCGCGATCCTCGACCATTTCGCCCCGCCCGGGCGGTTGGGTCTCGCCCGGCGAATCCTGGCGGGGGTGCCGAGTCTGCTCGGAACCCACTTCGACCGGCGATTCGAAGATCTCGCCCTGGAACCACGTTTCGCGGTGATTCGCGATCAGCGCCTGGCCCGAGGATGGTACCGAACGGTCGTCTTGAGGCGGCTGGAAGGATGAGATTCTGCCCGGCCGCTCATGGAGGGCAACTGCCCGAGGCGCGGATTGGCTGCGAGGGCTGTGAGAAGATGGCAGCATGAGAATCGGCGTCATCTCCGACACCCACATCCCTGAGGCAGGCCCGGATATCCCGGCCGAAGCGTACGAAGCGCTGGCCGGGTCGGACCTCATCCTCCACGGCGGCGACCTCCATCACGTGGTGATTCTCGAGCGGCTGGAGCGAATTGCGCCGGTCCTCGCCGCTCGCGGCAATGGCGACCCGTACCAGTGGCTGCACAGCCTGCGCCCGGGCGTCCCGGCGGACCCACGGGTCGAAGAAGTTCACATCCTGGAACTCGCTGGCTGGTCGATTGGCATGACCCACGACCTTGAGGCCATCGTTGGCGAGCCGGACGACTTCGCCGCGCGCTGGACCGAGAAAGCGTTCGGACAGCGGGTGGACATCGCCATTTGCGGGCACACGCACATCCCGCTGACCTGGGGGCTGCCCGGCGGCACAGCCATCCTCAACCCGGGAAGCCCGACGCTGCCGCACGGCTACCGGGAGGTGCCGGGCACCGTCGGCATCCTCGAATTGCAGGACGCGAGCTTCAGTTTCGAAGTCATCGACCTCGCGACCGGCGCCGTCCAGCTCCGGTACGAAGGTCCGGGGCCGTCGGCTATGCAGCAGGGGCGTCGGCCAATCAGCGGCCGGTAGGGGCGACAGTTCGCACCCTACCGGCCCGCGATGGTGGCTACGGCTCGACGACGAATCGCGTGCTGTCGCTGCGGCCGAATACTTCGGGGAATTGCGCCTCCTGTGCGTGCGCTGGGGCGACGTAGAAGTCGCCGGGAGTGGTGACTCGAACGTAGTAGATGTACTCGTGTACGCCTTTGGGGAGGCGGTTGGCGCTGAGGGTCACGCGGTCGTCGCGGATCGAGGCCTGGTCGAACGGGCTGCGATACCAGCGATACCAGGGGGCGTAGTACGGTGGCTCTTCCCCGCCTGCAGCAGCCCGCCGCTCCGTTTCCAGCTGGGCCGCGAGCGCCGGGTCGGTGGTCTTGAGCGAACTATCGATCGGTTCGAAACCGGCGGGCAGAAAGTCCTCGACCCGGACCTCGCGCAGTTCGTTGGCGGCCAGCACGCTCACGGAGACGCGCACCACGTCTCCGATCTTCGCCGTCGTGATAGGCGTCTCCGGGTCGGCCAGCGCGGTGTACTCGTGCGAAATCGCGATTCCCCGGTTGAGCGCTTCGACCTGGCGAGCGGGCGTGAAGTAGCTGAGATTGAGCGCGTAGTAGAGGCGAGCGGAGGCCGCGCCGCTGCGCTGCAACTCAAGGACGGTCAGCGACCCGGCTTCGAGGTCGGTGAGGGGCACGGTTGTGGTCTGGGCAGAGCTGTCCGTGCCCTTGACGTCGCCTTCGAGCACGGTGGAGTCGCCGAGGTCGACCTCGAAACTGGAGTTCCCGCTGAGTTCGCCGGTGCCGAGGGCGAAGGTGGCGAGCGCACTCAGCGACAGTGCGCCGCCTGCTCCCGCGGTCCACCCCTCGCTGCGGCGGGCGCTCATGACCCAGCGCACGCTCTCTTCGATGAGCGGGTGATTCGCATCGACAGAGGCGAGGGCGGCGACAACAGCGGCGGTCGTCTCGATGGTCCCCGCGCTGTAGTCGTTGGAGGAGTTGCCGGGATTGGCTGCGATCTCCCAGTGATTGCCGTTGGCGCTGGGGATGACGCCAGCGGTTATGTCGCCCAGTAGCGCCTGGATTGCGGGGTCCGAGCGGTCCTTCCCGGTCTCGATGAGGCCGAGAATCGTCCACGCCTTCGCCTGCACGTTCATGGTTGCGCGATGCTGTTCGTACAGTGCCTGGAGCGAGGGCGCGACCAACGACGGGGCACCCCCGGCGGCGATCGCGTAGAGCATCCAGGCCTTCTCGTTCACGTTCTGCGGGTTGGCGATGTCGGTGCTGCGGGCGAGGTAGCCGAGCAGGTAACTCCCGCCGCGAGTGACGATCGCGGGGTCGAAATCCTTATCTGCGCGCCGGGCTTCGGCGAAGGCGAGCAGAACGAGATTCGTGACCCACGGGCTGCTCTCCGCGCACTTCTCGCACCAGCGCCAGCCGCCGTCGTTTGCCTGGCGGAGGATGAGGCGGGCGACATCCGTGTCGAACTGCCCCTTGTAGGCATCGACCGAACCGCCGGCCGCCTTCGTCGAGCGGATGACGGCGCCGGTGGCGATCGCGCGGGCGGCGATGCTGGCGGTGTCTTCGGTCGCGTCCCAGGGCGGTGGTGGCGGCGCGAACTGGGCGAGTTCGCCCCCAAGCAAACCGGTCAGGGAGGCCTGCACGGAGATGTCCAGCGTCCCGCGTTCGAGGATGGCGAACTCGGGCAGGAAGATGCCCTCGGTCCGGGGGCGGTCCTTGACCACGCCACCGGTGGCGGTCGTCTCGGGCGGGAGGTCGTGGAGCGCAGTGAACTTCTGCTCGACACCATCGGATAACCCGTCGCCGGACGATGCGCGGAACGATAGGGTGACTTCGCCTTCGCGCGAAACCGAGGCCGGCCAGCTCACGAGGACCGACTGGCCCGCGGGAATGCTCACGGTGCGCGGGGTGCCGTCCGCAAGGTCGATGCCGGTGGCCTCGATCGAGACCTCGACGTCCTTCATCTCCTGCGTGCCGTTTC
>JBBSKE010000155.1:0-8180 GCA_038256595.1 Tepidiformales bacterium
TGCAATTCGTGCGAGAGCTTCTTCACGAGAATCTCGGAGATCAGGGACGATTTCCCGGAGCCGGAGACGCCAGTCACCGCGATGAACTTGCCCAGCGGGATATCGACATTGACGTCCTGGAGGTTGTTCTCGCGCGCGCCGCGGATGCTCAACACCTTGCCGTTCCCGGCGCGGCGCTCCTTTGGCACGGCAATCTCGCGCCGCCCGGAGAGGTAGGCGCCGGTGATGCTCTCCTCGCTTGCCTTAATCACTTCGATATCGCCTTCGGCCACGACGTATCCGCCGTTCACGCCCGCGCCCGGCCCCATATCGACGATCCAGTCGGCCGCCTCCATCATCGCCTCGTCGTGTTCGACGATGAGCACGGTGTTGCCGAGGTCGCGCAGCCGCACGAGTGTCCGAATCAGCCGGTCGCCATCGACGGGGTGGAGCCCGATCGACGGTTCGTCGCATATATAAAGGACGCCCATGAGCGCCGAGCCGATCTGGGTCGCCAGCCGGATGCGCTGCGATTCGCCGCCTGAAAGCGTCCCGGAGACGCGGTCCAGCGTGAGATACTCGAGTCCGACGTCCATCAGGAACTGCAACCGCCCGCGAATCTCCTTGAGGATCTGGACGGCGATCGTGGCCTCGCGCAGGTTCAGCGGCGAATCCGGCCCGGCGAGATGATTCACCCAGTCGAGGCCCTTCACGATGCTGAGATTCGTCACATCCGTGATCGCCCGCTCGCCGATGAGCACGCCCAACGACTCTGGCCGCAGCCGCTTTCCCTTGCATACCTGGCAGGGAATCGAGGCCATGTACTTTTCGATCTCGGTGCGAACATAGTCGGAGTCTGTCTCTTTGTAGCGCCGGTCGAGGTTCTTGATGACCCCTTCGTACTTCGAATCGTAGGTCTGCGTGCGGCCGAACTGGTTCGTGTACTTGAGCGTCAGGGGGTCGCCGCCGGTGCCATAAAAAATCGCCTGGACCTGCTCCTCGCTCAGCGAATCGAGCGGGTCATTAATCGTGAAGCCCATTTTCGCGCCCAGCGCTTCGAGCGAACGCAGGTACCAGGTGCTCACGCTCGCCGACTTCGCCCACGGCTCGATCGCGCCCTCGACGATGCTCTTCGACCTATCCGGGACCACGAGCGTCGGGTCGATCTGCATCTCCACGCCGAGGCCCGTGCACTGCGGACATGCGCCATGGGGGCTGTTGAACGAGAACGAGCGGGGCGCGATTTCGCCAATCGAGGTGCCGTCGTAGGCGCAGGAGAAGTGCTCGCTGAAGAGCCGCTCTTCGCCCGTCGTGCCCGCCCGGTCCATGGTCGCGACAATCATGAGGCCCTGCCCGGCCTTGAGCGCCGTCTCGACCGAATCGGCGATGCGGCTTGTCGCCGTGGGGTCGGTGCCCGGGTCCGGGACTACGAGGCGGTCGACGACGACGTCGATGTCGTGACGCTTCGTCTTACTGATCGTGATGGTCTCGTCCATATCGTAGACGCGGCCATCGATGCGGATGCGCACGAAACCGGCGCGCCGGGCCTCGTCGAGGATGCCCTGGTGCTCGCCCTTCTTCGCCCGCGCGACCGGGGCCATGAGCAGCAGGCGGGACCCTTCCGGGTAGGCGAGCGTGGCATCGACGATCTGCTGGACGGTCTGGCGCTCGATGGGGCGGCCGCATTTCGGGCAGTGGGGCCGCCCGGCGCGCGCCCAGAGCAGGCGCATGTAGTCGTAGATCTCGGTAACCGTGCCGACCGTTGAACGCGGGTTGTTGGAGGTCGATTTTTGGTCGATCGAGATGGCCGGCGAGAGGCCCTCGATGTAGTCGACGTCCGGCTTCTCCATGAGCCCGAGGAACTGGCGCGCATAGGCGGAGAGGGACTCGACGTATCGGCGCTGGCCCTCTGCATAAATCGTGTCGAAGGCGAGCGACGACTTCCCCGAACCCGACAGGCCGGTAATCACGACCAGCTTATCCCGGGGAATCTTGACGTCGATGTTCTTCAGATTGTGTTCGCGCGCGCCGCGCACAAGGATGTGGTCGAGAGGCACAGGCGTTTCCGGGTTCGGGATGCGCGCCCGCCACCAGCAGCGGGAGCACGAGCCATCGTACCAGATAGAACGTCTGTTCGCACTGCGAAATGCTTACATGCGACCGTCTTGGGACTGGGGTGATTCGCCCCCAGACGACGATGTGCGAGCGGCATGTGCGGGCCTGCGGCGGCTCGGTGCCTACGGCCGTCATCGCCGCACAAACAGCAGCGCGAGGGTCGCCTTTCTGGACCACAGGCGATAACGTGATGGCGTGTATTTGCGGATGTCCCAGCGTGCGGTTCAGCGTGGCATTAATGAAGCAGCCAGGAGCGACATGAGCGCGGACTCTATCGAGTATCCGCATTGGTACCTCGTCCACTGGCACTTCATCCCCGGCGGCTATCTCTCGCGCCGGTCGATCGCCGTCTACGACCATCTCATTCGCCGCTTCTACTCCGCCTTCCAGGAGCCGCGCATCAATCGCAAGCTCGCGCGCATGCTCTATCGCAAGTTCCCGGACGGCCGCCTCCTCGAAATCGGCTGCGGGACGGGCCGCCTGCTGGAGGCGATCGACGAAGCTGGCCCGGCGGCCGAAATCGTCGGCGTGGACCTGTCGCCCTTCCAGCTCGAACGCGCCGACGCTCGCAACCGCATGGCCCTCTCGCCGACCCGTGTGCTCCACGCCGACGCCTCCCACCTGCCGTTCGAAGCGAACACGTTCGACGCTGCCGTCGCCAGCCACGTCATCGGCCATGTCCCGAAGGCGGTCGCGACCGAAATCCTGGACGAGACCCAGCGCGTGGTGCGCCCGGGCGGCCTCCTCTTCCTTTATGAACACCGTTGGCACAAGCACCCCATTGGTTCCTGGCGACAGCTCGGGTCGACCTCCGTACGCGGCACGACGGGGCGCATCATCGTCCTCGAACGCCCGCGCTGATTGGCCAGCATCGCGTCGCGAACGGTATCTTGAAGCAACCAACCTCGCGAGGTGGCTCGATGGCCGAACTCGACCCGGAAAACGCACGCATTCTCAGCTACCTGCAGGCGCAGGCGGCGAAACTGACCATCTCCGAGATCCAGGAGAAGGTGACCGAGGGCGCCACGGCCCTGCGCGCCTCCGCCGTCGCTATCGACGAATCGCAGTACGACACGGTTCCTCCCGGCGAGGAGTGGACGCCCCGGCAACTGCTCGAGCACGTGGCCGAGTGGCACCTCCGGAACGCGCGCGAGGTCTTTTTCGTCGCCCTCACCGGCGAATTGCCTTTCGACGAAGAGCGCAACATCCCCGCCAGCCGCGACGAGATGCTGGCCGCCATGGACGCCGCCTTCGAGTCGCTCTTCATCCACCTCGCCGACGCGACGCCCGACTACTTCCTTGAAACGAAGTGGGAACACCCGATGTTCGGCCCGTTGAACTGGCGCGAATGGTTCCTCTTCCTCCGCCTCCACTGCTACGACCACTCCCGCCAGCTCGATGCGATGCGCGCCAGCTTCGCGTAGCACGCCAGCCGCGCGTAGCCGCGCCTTCTGTAGAATCCCGTTTCGATACACCACCGTAGGGGAACGTGCAGATGGTTAGCGTAGCGATTTCGATGGCGATGGCCGGTCCGATCGATTGGGAGACGAATGCCGCCTTCGTCCAGGAGGCCGAAAAGCTCGGCGTCGAATACTGCTGGGCGGCCGAGTCATGGGGCTACGACGCCGTCACGCCGCTCGCTTTCCTCGCCGGCAAGACCACGAAGATGAAGCTCGGCACCGCGATCATGCAGGTCTCGGGCCGAACCCCGGCGATGACGGCGATGACCGTCATGAGCATGCAGCAGATCACCGGCGGGCGATTCATCTGCGGCCTCGGCGCGAGCGGTCCGCAGGTGGTCGAAGGCTGGCACGGCCAGGAGTTCGGCCGCTCGATGACCCGCCTGCGCGAGTACGCCGAGATCGTGCGCATGGCCGCCCGTGGCGAACGCGTCCTCTTCGATGGCGACCTCTACCGCCTGCCCCTGCCCGGTGGCGAAGGCAAAGCTCTCAAGACGAGCGGCGTGCCCACCGAGGTGCCGATTTTCTTCGCCACCCTCAGCCCGAAGAGCCTCGAAATGACCGGCGAAGTCGGCGATGGCTGGCTCGGCACCTCGTTCATGCCCGAACACGCGGACGTCTTCTTCAAGCACCTCGCCATCGGCGCCAGCCGCGCCGGGAAGTCGCTCAAGGACCTCCATCTCCAGGCCGGCGGCACGGTGGCCTTCGGCGACGACCTCGCGAAGCTGATCGAGCCGCGCCGTTCGAGCCTCGCCTTCTCCATGGGCGCGATGGGCTCCCGCCAGCACAATTTCTACAATGCCGCCTTCCGCCGCGCCGGCTACGAAGACCTCGGCATGGAAGTGCAGCGCACCTGGCTCGGCGGCGACCGCCAGAAGGCGATTTCGCTCGTGCCGGACGAGATGGTCGTGCAGACGAACCTCCTCGGCACCGGCGAGATGGTGAAGAACCGCATCCGCGCCTATCGCGACAGCGGCATCAATTGCATCCGCGTCGACCCGGTGGGCGAAGGGCTCGCTGGCCGCCTCGAAACCCTCGGGCGCTTCATGGACCTCACGGGCGAGGTCAACGCCGAGAGCTGATTTGAACTCAGCTGGCAGAGGCTGCCGATCCGCTTTCGAGCCGCTTGAGCAGCCAAGCAGCCGCCGCAGGCAGATGCCGCCCCCGGCGTCGCACCCAGCCGAGTTGCCGTTCGAGCGGTGGGTCGGTCAGTCGCACGGCGATATCTTGCCGCCGCGTCGCCGAGAGCGCTGGCGCGAAGGTGATCCCCGCGCCGGCCGCCACGAGTGCAAGCAAGGCCTGCTGGCTGCGCAATTCGAGCCGGCCGGTGAGCGTTATCCCGGCCTGGAGGGCGGCGCTCTCGACCGTCGTGCGCAGCCCGTGACCGCGCATCGAGAGCAGCAGCGAATCGTCCCCCAGCGCCTCAGCGAGGGGCACCGGGCCATCTCCCTCGGCCAGCCGGTGTCCCGGCGGCAAGGCGAGCACCACCGGCTCGGTCAGCAGCGGTTGGACGTCGAGCCGCGGGTCCGAAAGCGGCAGGACGACGATCGCGAGGTCGGCGGCGTCGTTCAACACGCGCGTGAGGGCGTCGTCCGTTCCGAGCATCTCGATGCTGAGCTGCAGGTTCGGGAATTCGACCAACAGCGCCGCCAACGCTGGCGGCAGGAGGTGGTCGACCACCGTCTCGGTCGCGCAGATCGCCAGCCGCTGGGGCGCGGTGCTCCCCTCTGAGATCGCAGCGATGGTGGCCGCGAGGTCGTCGAGCATCCGGTCCGTGCAGTCGGCGAGCCGGGACGCCGCCTCGGTCGCGACCACGCGCCGCCCGACGCGATGGAACAACGGCAGCCCGAGTTCCGCCTCCAGCAGCTTGAGCTGCTTGCTGACTGCCGGCTGGGCGACGAACTCCTGCTCCGCCGCCGCCGTCACGCTCCCGGTGCGCACCACGGCTCGCAGGTAGCGCAACTGCTGCAGGTCCATGCAGAACCCCCGGTTATGGATATCAGCAATAGCATATCTTGGACGAGCAGTGTCCGCATCGCCTACGATTCCGCAATGGAACGCATACCGGCACCGTTCGCCGAAAAGATGGCCGTCGTGCACGGCGAACTGGGCCGCCAGTGGGTCGAAGACCTCCCGGGCCTGCTCGACGCCTTTGCCGCGCGCTGGGATTTGCGCCTCGGCGAGCCATTTTCGCTTTCCTATAATTACGTTGTTGCGGCGACGCCCGCGGACGGCTCGCCGGCCGTCCTCAAGGCAGGCGTTCCGAAGCGCGAGTTCCACACCGAACTCGCGGCTCTCCGCCACTACGATGGCCGCGGCAGCATCCGCCTGCTCGAAGCCGATGAGGATGCCGGCGTCATGCTCCTCGAACGGGCCGAACCGGGCACGACCCTTCGCGAGACTCTCACCGACGCTGCCAGCGACGATGCTGCCACGAAAATCGCCGCTGGGGCCATGCGCGACCTCTGGCAGCCGCCGCCCGCAGACCATTCGCTCCCATCGACGCAGGACTGGGCGCGTGGCCTCGAACGGCTGCGAGCCCGCTTCGACGGTGGTACTGGCCCGTTCGACCCGGATCTCGTCGCACTCGCCGAATCACTCTTCCGCGACCTCCACGCGAGTGCCGCCACGCCCGTCCTGCTCCACGGCGACCTCCACCACGACAACATCCTCGCCGCCACGCGCGCGCCCTGGCTGGTCATCGACCCCAAGGGCATCACGGGCGAATCCGCGTACGAGATTCCCGCCTTCCTCCGCAACCCGAGCCCCTGGCTCTACGACCAGCCCGATCCCGCCGCCACCACCGCCCGCCGCGTCGCCATCTTCGCCGACGAACTCGGTCTCGACCGCCAGCGCATCCACCAGTGGAACCTCGCCCAGGCCGTCCTCTCCGCCTGGTGGACCTTCGAAGACCACGCCAGAGTCAACACAAGGATCCTCGCCTACGCCGACTCCATCACCAGACTCGTCCACTAGCCACTACCGACGCAGCACTCAGAACTCAGGAGTCACTCATGTCCACCACCGCAGATCGCATCCAACAGCAATTCGGTGCAACCGCCTCCGCCTACGCCTCCAGCGCCGTCCATGCCGGCGGCGCTGACCTCGATGCGCTTGTGGCCGCGGCAGCGATCACCGGCAGCGAACGGGTGCTCGATATCGGCTCGGGCGCGGGCCACACGGCACTCGCGCTCGCCGCGAAAGGCGCCGCCGAGGTCATCGGCCTCGACATGACGCCCGAGATGACGGCTGTCGCGACCGGCCTCGCCGCCCAGCGGGGCCTGGCAAACGTGCGCTTCGAAACCGGGAGCGTCATGGCCATGCCCTATCAAGACGCCAGCTTCGACCTCGTCACGAGCCGGTACTCGGCCCACCACTACGCCGACCCCGTGGCCGCCTTCCGCGAGGCGAAGCGCGTGCTCAAGCCTGGCGGCCGCATCCTCATGATCGACACCATCGCTCCCGAGCAACCCGCCCTCGACACCTTCCTCCAGGCGTTCGAACTGCTGCGCGATTCGTCCCACGTGCGGAATTGCCGCGCGACCGAGTGGCTGCGCATCTTCGAAGCCGCGGGGCTTTCTGGCGCGAAGGTGCTCTATCGCGGCGAAGTCTTGCTCGATGGTGGCCAGTGGGTGCGGCGCATGCAGACGCCGCCAGAGAAGGTCGCCATGATTCGCCAGCTCTTCGCCGAAGCGACCGCCCAGCAGCGCGCGGGCTTCGACATCCGCGACACGCCGTGGGGGTTCACGCAGCCGCTCGCGCTCATCGAAGGCGTGGCGTAGGCGCAGCCTCGCGACGTGTGCGGCCGTCGAGCATTCGAGCGGCGTTCGAAAACGCTCGCCCCTTGGCCTGAGATTCGGTATACTTTGCTTCGCGATATAGCGCCACGGATAGGCATACCCGCATGAGTCTGACCCCCACTTCGAACGTCCGCCCGATTGCGATCGAAACGGAAATGCGCACGTCGTACCTCGATTACGCCATGAGCGTCATCGTCTCGCGAGCCCTTCCGCGCGTGGAAGACGGCCTCAAGCCGGTCCAGCGCCGCATCATCTGGGGCATGTTCGATGGCGGCGCGCGAGCCGGCACGGGCTATCGCAAGTCCGCCGGCATCGTCGGCGACGTCATGGGCCGCTATCACCCGCACGGCGACAGCCCGGTCTACGAAGCCCTCGTGCGCATGGCCCAGCCGTTCTCGATGCGCTACCCGCTCGTCGATGGGCAGGGCAACTTCGGCAGCGTCGATGCCGACCCGCCAGCCGCAATGCGCTACACCGAGGCCCGCCTCGCCCCCATCGCCGAAGAACTGGTCGCCGATATCGACCAGAACACGGTCGATTTCGAACCGAACTACGACGGCCGCTACCAGCAGCCCGTGGTGCTCCCGGCGCGCATCCCGAACCTCCTCCTGAACGGCTCCTCCGGCATCGCGGTCGGCATGGCGACGAACATCCCGCCGCACAACCTCAGCGAACTCTGCGACGCCATCGTCATGCTCATCGACGCCCCGGAATCGACCCTCGAAGACCTCCTGACCGTGGTCAAAGGCCCCGACTTCCCGACTGCCGGCATCGCCCTCGTGGGCAAGGATAGCGAGCAGGTCCGCCTCGCCTATGGCGAAGGGCA
>JBBSKE010000156.1:0-8163 GCA_038256595.1 Tepidiformales bacterium
CCAGCGAGGATGTTCGCGCGGTGGGTGGGGCTGTTCATGAGGCTGATCATGGCCCGGTCGGGAGACTCGCCGGCGCCGTAGTTGTTCACCGCGAGGTTCTCGCCAGCCCAGGCGTAACCGATGCCGTAATAGCCGAGGAGGGCGGTGTACATGTACATGCCGTTCGCGTCGGTGTGGCCGAAATAGCCCTGGTCGACCATTTGCTGGCTGCGTGTGCGAGCGATCTGCACGAGCGAACCATCGGAGATGTAGGGCGCGAGACCGGCCCGTGCGCGCTCGGCGTTAATCCCGGCGAGGAGGCGGGATTCCATCGTGGAATCGCCACCAACCGAGGCCGGGAGGTAGAAATCTGCCGCTGGAGCTGGTGCAGGCGCGGGTTCGACCACCGGCGCAGGGGCTGGCGCGGGCTCAGGCTCGACGACCGGAACGACCACGGGAGCGGGCGCCGCAGGTTCTTCGGCCACGATCGGCGAGATAGCCTGCACGGGTTCTGGCGCAGTTTCCGGCGCAGGTGCTGCAGCCAGACCCCAGGTGAAAATCGAGTACCGCCCGACCACGGTGAGGCTCTCGGAAACAGCCTTGGGAGCTTCAGACTCGGGTATCACGAGCACGGGAGCGGATTCCGCCTTGGCCGCTTCGTAGAGCGCGGCGACGGGCGGCATAGCCGCTTTCGCATTCGGATAGGGAGCCGGATCGTCGATGCCGGCGCCGATCGCGGAGGCCAGGCCGATGCTGATAGTGCCGGCCGCGATGACACCCAGGGCGCCCGCCCAGAGCGGCTTACCTGGGATTTGCTGGCGCACAGCAGTGCGAACCGCGCGCAAGGGTGAATCGAGTTCGAAGCGTGCCATGGTGTCCCCCGGAGCCCTGCCTGGAGCGGTGACCAAACCGCTGGGGCTGCCTTCCACTTCGTCGGGGGAAAGTGGCCATCGAAGGCTGGGCCTGGTGGCGAACGGGAGACGGAAGTGGCATTTGCGTGAACGGACAGCGATCAGCCGGGTGACCGCAGGCGATCGGAGTAGCAAAACGGTGGCGGAGCGGAAAAGGTCGTCGAAGGGGAGGGCAGCGAGGCCGCGCGGCAGAAGCGGCATGCGCGGGGCACGACAATGCGAAGAAGGGAACTCACGAAACTGTGATAGGCCGGCCGGAGATATTCGCGTGGGGCGAAGTGTGGGACTTGCTTTTCAGCAGAACTTGCGTAGGATTCCGCCGACAGGAATGACACATCTCGCACGACCGGCCCAGGTGGCCACCGTGACGGGTGAAAACAATCCTGATAGTATCCGGGTCGGAATCGTGTAGCGCGTTCTGCTCTACCGTGCCCGACCCGCCGGAGGGGCCGCTAGCTCAATTGGCAGAGCAAGTGACTCTTAATCACTAGGTTGAAGGTTCGAGTCCTTCGCGGCTCACCAAGCTCTCCTACCGCCGGGGAATACCTTGCGGGGGCTGCCCCCCCCGCCACTTGTGGGGAAGTGTCGGAATTGGCAGACGAGCATGACTTAGGATCATGTGCCGCAAGGCGTAGGAGTTCGAGTCTCCTCTTCCCCACGACTCGAGAGTTTTGGAAATCCGGCTACGGGCACCCCGTGCGAAAATCGCACGGGCTATAAAGGAGGAGCGATGTCGCTACTCGAGGTCAAAGACCTCAGAACCTACTTCTATACGCAGGAAGGCGTCGTCAAAGCTGTTGACGGCACTTCATACGTGGTGGAGGAAGGCGAGACGCTCGGACTCGTTGGCGAGTCTGGCTGTGGCAAGAGCGTTTCCGCACTTTCTATTCTGCGGCTCATCCCGCAGCCACCAGGCAAGATCGTTTCGGGCGAGATCATCTTCCAGGGCCGGGACATCCTGAAGCTGGACGAGAATGAAATCCGAAAAGTACGCGGCAACGAAATCGGCATGGTGTTCCAGGAGCCGATGACCTCGCTGAACCCCGTACTGACGATCGGCCGCCAGATGACGGAAGCACTCGAACTGCACATGGACCTGCATGGCAAGTCTGCGCGCGACCGTGCTGCCGAACTGCTCGAACTCGTTGGTATTCCAGAGGCACGTGGCCGCCTCGACGATTACCCGCACCAGTTTTCGGGCGGCATGCGCCAGCGCGTGATGATCGCGATGGCCATGAGCTGCAACCCGAAACTGCTCCTCGCTGACGAACCGACGACCGCGCTCGACGTGACCATCCAGGCCCAGATCCTGGAAGTCATGAACCGTCTGAGCCGCGAATTCGGTACCGCCGTCATCATCATCACGCACAACCTCGGTGTTGTTGCCCGCTATGCGGACCGCGTGAACGTGATGTATGCCGGCAAGGTGATCGAGACGGCGACGGCTTTCGAGCTGTACGCCAACCCGAAGCACCCGTACTCCGTCGGCCTTCTGAACTCGGTTCCCCGGTTGGACGAGACGCGAAAGTCGAAGCTCGTGCCAATTGAGGGCCTCCCGCCAGACCTGGCGCACCTCCCGCCCGGTTGCTCGTTCTATGGCCGCTGCTCCTGGCGCCAGGAGCGCTGCAAGGAAGAATATCCGCCCTTTAAGCTCGTCGCGGAAAATCATTACGCGGCCTGTTGGGAATCGGAAAAGGTCTACAGGAGTGTCGACAATGTCCACAGCTAGCTCTTCTATCAGTAGTGCCGGCCGTCAGCGCGTCGGCACCATTGGCGACACCCTTCTCGAAGTCGAAAACCTGCAGGTCTTCTTCCCGGTAACCGCTGGCGTCATCTTCCAGCGCAAGGTTGCCGACGTGAAGGCGGTCGATAATGTCAGCTTCCAGGTTCGCCGCGGCGAGACGCTTGGTCTCGTTGGCGAATCCGGGTGCGGCAAGAGCACGACCGGCAAGGCCGTCCTTCAGCTCATCCGCCCTACCGCGGGCAAGGTGAACTTCGAAGGCACCGACCTCACGAAGATCAAGGGCGGCGAACTCCGCCGCTTCCGCCGCAAGATGCAGATGATCTTCCAGGACCCATACGCGAGCCTGAACCCGCGCATGTCCGTCGGCAGCATCATTAGCGAGCCAATCACGATTCACAAGCTCGCGAACGGCAAGGAGAAGAAGGACAAGGTCCAGAACCTCCTCCAGACCGTGGGCCTGAACCCGTATTTCGCGAACCGCTTCCCGCACGAGTTCTCCGGTGGCCAGCGCCAGCGCATTGGTATCGCCCGTGCCCTCGCGGTCGAGCCGGACTTCATCGTCTGTGACGAGCCCGTTTCCGCGCTCGACGTTTCGATCCAGGCGCAGATTATTAACCTGCTCCAGGATCTGCAGGATCAGTTCAACCTGACCTATCTGTTCATCGCGCACGACCTCTCGGTCGTGCGCCATATCTCCGACCGTGTTGCCGTTATGTACCTCGGCCACATCATGGAGCTGACCGACCGCGACTCGATTTTCGAGAACCCGCTTCACCCGTACACCAAGGCACTGCTCTCCGCCGTTCCGATCCCGGACCCGGCGCTGGAGCGCAGCCGCGAGCGCATCATCCTCCAGGGTGACGTGCCGAGCCCGCTCCGCCCGCCATCGGGCTGCGTGTTCAGCACTCGCTGCCCGATCGCCATCGACGAATGCCGCACGGTTATCCCCGAGTGGCGCAACGTCGGCACGGCGGACAAGGAACACTGGGTATGGTGCCATCGCGTCGATGCAGCATCGGCCCAGCGCCAGACGACGGGCATGGCCTCGGTCTAGTCCCTCGCACTCGCGAACAAATGAAGAGGCGGCGCATATGCGCCGCCTCATTTTCGTGGCCCCGAAGTCCGGGCCGCGACGGGAACGGAGCGGGCGGGCGAATTGTAACCAAGATCCTCTGTCCGCAGGCCCGATTGGCGGCAGGTGGACGTCGCCGCCGGGCGAGAGTGGTTGCCAGACGAATCGCCTGGGTGGCGAATCACGCGCCCGCTTACTTCCGCGCACGGCTCGGACTTCGGGCTATGTCTTGCGCTGCTCCATGAGCGCGAGGAGATTCTTGTCCGGGTCTTCGAAAAAGCCCATCCATTCCTCCACGCCGTCAGGGTGGCGGAAGATCATGTGGGGCGCGCCGGCCATCGTCACGCCTTTCGCTTCGAGTTCGGCGTACGCGGTCTGCACGTTCGCCACCCGGAAGTAGAGGACGCTGCCCTGCCCCGGCTGGCCCTTCTCCGGCTCAGTGAGGAACAATCGCGTGCCATCGAGGTCGAAGAATGCGAGCGTTCCAAAGGTGAAGAGGTGCTTGAGGCCGAGGGTGTCGCGATAAAACGTCTCGGCGGTCGCGATGTTGCTGACCGTGAGCGAGACTTGCCCGAGCGGCCCGAGATTGAGGTTTCCTGGCATGGGTGCAGCTCCATTTCGTGGTTGCAGATTGGGGAACGGGTGCGCAGCATAGCGCAGCGAAGAGCGGCGCTCGATAGTGAGCTTCGCCTTGATGTTGCGGACGTGGTAACGCACGGCGTCGCGGCTGATCCCGCGTTTGCGCGCGATCTTGCGGTCGGAGAGCCCGTGTCTGATCAGGAACAGGATCTGCCATTCCGTTGGCGTGAGGATGTCCGGGTGTGGCGGCCGCCCCCGGCTGCGTGACGTCATGCCGGGGATAGTAGGGCCTGCCGGGGGGAATTACCCTCCCCCCCCGCGCTCGATTCTCGCGGAACTCGGCTACGGGTTGGGCGTGGCCGTGTTGGCGGGTGGTTGCGTCGCCTGGGGAGGGTTCGTCGCCGTGGGCTGGGGGCTCGGGGACGCGGCCGGAACGGTGGCCGTTGCGGTCGGCGGCTGCTGCGTGGGGCTCGGCGATGGAGATGGCGAAGGGCTGGGAGTCGCCGTCGGCGCCTCAGTCGGCTGTTCCGTCGCGGTTGGCTGCCTGGTCGGCTCCGTGGTCGCAGTCACCGTCGGTAGCGGCGAAACCGTGCCGGGAACGGTCGCGGAGGGGGCGGGCGTCGGCGATGGGTTGTTCGGTTCGTCGCCGTTCGAAAGGAAGATGTAGGCGCCGACCGCCGCCGCGCCAAGTCCGAGGACCACCGCAGAGACGGCTGCGATGATCATCCCGTTGTTCGGCTCCGGGGGGAGCGCCTCTGCCCGCGATCCGATGCGTCCAGTCTGGGCGCGACGACTGGTGGTGGTCGTCGTGCGCGTGACGACACGCGGCGGGGGCGCGGGAGGAGCGATGACCGTGCGCGTCCGGCCGGTCGGGTTTCCATTTCCGGTTCTCTGGGGCACGCCGCGCAGTGCACCAGCGAGCTGGCCGGCCGATTGGAACCGCTCTTCGGGTCGAATCGCGACCGCAGAGGCGATCAGCGCCTCGAGTTGGGGCGAGGCTGCCGGCACCTGCGAACGGAGCGGCGGGGCGGGCGAAGCGAGCCGCTGGGCAGCGATTGCCGCAGGTGAGGCGCCGGCGAATGGCAGCCGGCCGAGCATCATCTCGTAGAGCGTCAGGCCGAGCGAGTAGACGTCGGCGGCGGGCGTCGCGTTCGCTCCCTGCAGCACTTCTGGCGCGAGGTAGGCGATGGTCCCGAGCACTTCGCGCGCCTGTTCGGGCGTCAGCGTGCGGTTTACTGCCTCGGCCGTGCCAAAATCGGCCAGCTTCGCCACGCCGGATTCGTTCAGGAGGATGTTTTCGGGCTTGATGTCGCTATGGAGGATGCCCTGCTGGTGGGCGTACTGGAGGGCCGAGGCGAGCTGCGAACCGAGCCGCACGACCTCCGCTTCGGTGAACGGACCGTGGCTCTCGAGGAGCTGGCGGACCGAGTAGCCGTTCACGTATTCGAGGACGACGAAGTGGCGCCCCTCGACTTCGCCGGCGTCGTAAGCGGCCACAATATTCGGGTGCTGCAGCCGGGCGATGACGCGCGCCTCGTCGGCCATGTTGGAGCCGAGGTCCTCGCCGGTGAGGGAGAGGAGGATCTTGACGGCGACCCAACGGCCCAACCGGGTATCCTCAGCTAGCCACACTTCGGCCATGCCGCCAGAACCGGCAAGCCGTTCGAGGCGATATCGTCCATCAATCAGGTCTGCGGGGTTCACGAACGCATGCAGCTCCCATGGTTAACGTCGCGAGAACGGAACACGGAACTCCTCCTGCTGGGTGGAGCAGCCGCGTTTGCCGTGCTTGGCTGGCGCGCGCTCGAACAATCGGGCTTCGCCATGCCCGAAGGCGACCAGACGATCCTAGCGCAATTCCTGCTTGCCGGATTGGCAGGGCATCTCGGCCTCCGCATTGTGGCCCATGGGGCGGCCGGTCAGCCATACGCGATCTCCCTGTTGTTGACGGCGGTCGGGCTCGTTTTCGCGGTCCGGCTGGCGCCCGAACTCGCCCGCGACCAGGCAAACTGGGCCACGCTCGGGGTCTTCTGCATGGTCGCCGCTGCCGCCGCCGCGAGATGGTACCCGAGGTTGCAGGCGTACACGTACACGGCCGCGCTGGTCGCGATCGTGCTGCTCGTGGCGACGGGCGTGTTTGGGACGACGATTAACGGCGCGCGGCTCTGGGTGGTCATCGGCGGTCAGACCATCCAGACGACGGAGCTGATCAAGCTGTTCCTCGTGGTCTTCCTCGCGGGATTTCTCGCGTCGCGCGCCGAGGTGCTCTCGATACCGAAATTCGAGTTTGGCGGCCGCTCGTACAGCGCGCTGCCGTACGTCTTGCCGCTCGTCGCGACGCTGCTGGTCGCGATTATGGCGCTGGCGCTGCTCAAGGACCTCGGTTCGGTCGCCCTGCTCATCCTCCTGAGCGTGGCGGCGCTGTATGTCGCAACCGGGCGCCTGCGATTCGTCATCGGCGGCGTGGTACTGCTCGCGTTGACAGCGATGGGCGGCTATTTCGTCTTCGGGCACGCGCAGGTGCGCATCGATACCTGGCTCGACCCCTATTCCGACGCCGGCGGCGCCGGTTACCAGTCGATCCAGGCGACCTACGCGATCCAGGCGGGCGGCGTGACCGGCGAGGGCCTCGGCATGGGCCAGCCAGAGGACGTCCCGGCGGTCTCGACCGACTACGTCTTCTCCGCCATCGCCGAGGAGCTCGGGCTGGCCGGCAGTTTCGGCGTCGTCCTGCTCTATGTGTTGCTCACGGGGTCGTTGCTGCGAAGCTCGCTGGCGACGACTGACCAGTTCGGCAGGCTGCTCTGCGCCTGCGTAGCGCTGCTCATCGGCATCCAGGCGGCAGTCATCATCGCGGGCAATCTGCGCCTCATCCCGACCACGGGCATCACGCTGCCCTTCGTGAGCTACGGCGGGTCGAGCCTGCTGGTGAACTTCGCGCTCGTGGGTCTGGCGATGGGCGTGGGCGCGCGCAGCTCACGCGAGTCCGGGTCTTGAGATTGCGCCGGTCCCTTTGAATCGAATACGCGGCCTGCGAGCAACATGATGACGGCATCCGACGCATCGCAAAGAGAGTCCACCCGCTCCAGGTCACGCTGTGCGTTCAATCTCGGACACTTGGTATCGATGAAATTACGCAAGGCTTGCAAGTTGCCCCGACGGAAGTAGCCATGCAAGGGACGCCGTACTCCAATCGTCCAGATTCCGGCGTCCGTGACGTGAGCACGTGGTCATACGGTCCTGATGTGGCCGAGCCAGGTTTCGACTTACTCGATATTAGCGACCAGATTCGACGCATCCGGGACACCTTGCCAGCTCCCGCACGCGACCGGCTTATACCGAAGAAATCTGCGGGCGAAATCACCGCCTGGGTGTCGGTCTACTTGAGCACCGATGATGCGAATACCGCGGCGAGGGTTGATAGCGATGTTCTCGACTGGCTTTCGTCACTTGGCCTTTCGCTCGAATTCGACATCTATTTCCACGGATGAATCAAGAGACAGATAGAAGTGGCTGGCGATGGGCGTCGGCGGGCGCAGTTCACGCGAGGGTAGCTGACCGCGCCAACAGGTACGCTCGAACCTGCGGGTCTTCGCTGAGGCCGACGGCGGATTCGTAGGCAGCTCGGGCCTCAGTCGCACGTCCCAAATCGGCGAGCAGGTGGGCTCGAACGGCCCAGTACGGCTGATAGGCGGAGACGTCGGCGGCGGGAAGCGATTCCAACAGCGCCAGGCCAACAGCCGAGCCTCGAGCCCGGCCGATCGCGGCGGCAGCGCTGACCGCGGCGCCCTGTGAGGGTGCAATTCGCAGCAGCTCTTCGTAGAGAAGGGCAATCGCCAGCCAATGCGTTTGGTCCGAGATGGCGCGCTGAGAGTGCG
>JBBSKE010000157.1:0-8161 GCA_038256595.1 Tepidiformales bacterium
CTCGCATGGTGCTTATCGTACGAGATTGGCGTTGTTTTCGTCACGTGCGCGGCGGGCTGCCCGCCGTTCTTCGAGTGAGCGCCGGTCCGGTGGCGGCTCTATAGCGTCCGCGGACTCGTACCAGCCATCGTCTTCGACGAGGCCCGGCGCGGTTCGCAAGTGCTCCAGGTGATGCAACGGCACCCAGGTCGACCGCGCCTTCCAATACTGCGGCGGCGAAGCGATGTCGCGCGTCCGATTCTCCACCCAGCGCCAGTCAGCCCAGCTCATGAGAGCGAGGTCCAGGTCCGAGCGGGCGGCGACGCGGATCCGCTTCATGATTGGCCTGCGTTCGCGCTTGTTTGCCTCGAACTTGTCGGCGAGGAGCACAATCTTGGCGATGAGCGACATCTCCGGGGCGCCGAGCGTGTGGTCGCGAATCGCGCCGAGGACATCTTCATCCGATACCTCAAAGCGGTCCGCGAGCACGCAGGCGGCGACTGGCCCGTGAAGCAGCATCGGGTTGTCTTCTTCTTCCTGTGAGACCGGGACTTTCTTCTCCCAGGCCAGTGCGAGCAGTTCCATCGGCTTCGCCGAGCGGAAGAGGTCGTGGCCCCAGGTCGCGAGTTCGACGCGCTCAGGGTCGACATCCCAGCGTTCGGCGAGGTCCAGCGACTCAGAGAGGACGCGCTTCGTGTGCCGGACAAGGCCGGGCGGGCGCTCCGACATCTCTGCGCGAACAGCCGCGATCTGGTTGGCGATCGGGCTCGCGGTCATCCTTCGGCTCCGAGGGGGCGCCCCCCGAGCAGGTGCAGGTGGAGGTGCCAGATGGTCATCCCGGCTGCTTCGCCCACGTTGAACGCCAGCCGGTAGCCCTTTTCGGACACGCCTTCGATGGCAGCGACAACGGTAGCGAGGGTGAACATCGCCGCCAGCGTCTCGGCATGTTCGGCGCCAAGGTCGGCCGCAGTCGGGATGTGCTCTTTGGGGATGATCAACGCATGGATTGGCGCGCGGGGGTTGATGTCGCGGATGGCGAATGCGCGGTCGTTCTCCGCGATCTTCGGCGCAGGAATAATCCCGGACTCGATCTTGCAGAAGAGGCACTCGCTCGGCATGGTGGGGATTGTAACGGGTCGCAGGCCGCGTGCCATAGACTTTTGTGTTAGGTAGCGAACGATGAATGACAGTCCGCGAGATCTTCTTTCGTATTTGTGGTCGCCGCTGTGCGCTATCGGCAGCCACGGTCCGCATGGCCCGAATGCGCAGGTCTGCGTCTCCGTGTTCGGCGCTTCGATCGTGCCGGACCGTCCGCGTATCAGCGTGACGCTCTGGCGCAGCAACTTCACCGCGGAACTGGTCGAAGCGGCCGGCACGCTCTCGCTGACGATGCTCTCGCTCGACCAGGTGAGCCTCCTGGAGCCGCTTGGCCTGCGCAGCGGGAGGGACGGCGCCAAGCTCGGCGGCCTCGAATTCACGCTCGACGCGAACGGCAGCCCGCTCTTCCGTGGTGGCGTGGGCGAAGCGTCCTGCAAGGTGATTTCGACCACCTCCTACGGCGACGCCATCTCGTTTCTCTGCGCGGTCACCGAGCGCCGTTCGTTCGCGAAGGAGCCGCTGACGCTCCAAACCGCGCGCGGCCTCGTGACGCCCGAGGTCCAGGAGAAGTGGAACGCCCACAACGTCATGGAGCGTGCCCTCAGCCGTGATGCGATGGACTGGCTGCCGGCAGCGCCTTAGCGAGCCGCCTGGCGCTTGCGGCCGCTATTCGCCGCTGCCCTGCGTGCCGCTCGACCGGGTCGCGCGCGCTGGGCCGAGGGGCGCCCCACCCGCTGGTCGCGATTCCAGCGCCAGTATGCGAACCCCGCCGAGAGCAGCCAGGTAAGCACGACGGCGAACTGTACCGGGTAAGCGAGCCCTGTTTCGTTGGCAATCGTTATCTGCCAGTTGGCCGCGAGCGTGGGCAGGAAGCCGCAGAGGCTGAAGGCCACCGCCCCATATCGCAGCCATCGGCGCGAAGAGAGCATCACCACCGGGAAGCCCCAGATCAGGTACCACTGGCGCAGCGTCGGCGCGAAGAGGAAGAGGAAGAGCGCCAGGGTCAGGGCGATCGCATCGACCAGGTCCTGCTCGGTTTCGAACTTGTGGAACAGGCAGACCGCAGCGATCACCAGGACCGCGCCGGAGTAGCAGATGGCGATCACAACATCGTGGCCAGCGCCTTCGAGGTTGAAGCCATCGAAGATGAAGTTCCAGGGCGTGTTTCGCGTTACGCCCTCGAGCGGGCCAATCGTAGCGATCCCTGGCTTGAAGAAGCCGAAAAAGCCGACGAGAAAGAGGACGCCGCCAATCCCAACGAATCCGCCGATGATTCGCCGCAACTTCGGGAACCAGGCCACTGCCACGACCGGCGCGACGATGATGACGGAGTACTTGGTGAGCACCGACAGCGCTGCCAGCGCGGCTCCTGCGCCGCGCCGTGGCCAATCCTTGCGCACGAGGAAGTAGACGGCGATGGTGCCGAACGCGGCCATGATGATGTCGTTGTGGCCGTCTCCCGGGAACTGCCAGATGAACATCGGGTTCATCGCGATGGCGGCCATCGCCTGCGCGGGATTCCTCCCGAGCCGCTTCGCCACCAGGCCAGCCGCGAGCCCCGTGAGCACCAGCATCGTCCCGGAGAGCACCTTCTGGCCGAAGACATTCGCGCGCAGGCCGTCGCCGACGAAGGGCAGCGGCAGCCCGCCAAGCGCATAGGCGACGATGCCGTAGCCGCTCGGCGACCCCGCAAACGTGCGGACTTCCCGGGCCACCGGGTCGTCCACCTGGTTCGGCACATTCGCCATCCGCGTGGGGTCGCGGCCTTCGAGCCAGAATGTGCGCACATCGGCAGCGAAATGGGTTGTGTCCGGGGAGGTTAATGGCGCAGATGGCAACGCCGCCAGCGCCACGACAATCGCCCCTCCGACCGCGAAGAGGAAGCGGTGGCGAAACTCCTGCCGCAGGGCCACCAGCACGGTCGCGTAGCAGGCAGCCGCCACCAGCACGACGAGGACGGTAGAAGTCAGGTCACTGAAGCCGCCGCGCAGCATGCCCGAGATACCCGACCGCCGCACGGAGTCGAACGGCACATCCCAGAGGTTCGTGCGGTTCGCGAGGCCGAAGAACCAGGTGAGCGCAAAGACCAGCGACGCCGCGACGATCCGCACCTGGGGTCTCTTGTGGAACGGTGGTTTCACGCTTTGCTCCCTGTGTCACGGGCCTGGCGAGGGATGGCGCCCCACGACACGCGACGCGCCGTCACCAGCGACCAGAGACCGATCGGGAACCAGAGAAAGCCGAGAACACCATGCTCCAACGCCACACGCACCCCATGACGGTTGAACTCCAATATCCCCGCTTTTGCGCAGACGGCAACCGGTATGAGTGTCTCGCCGAGCGCCGCAAGCAGAATCGGTCCCGCAGCGATGCTCGACCCGGGCGCGAGGAAGCGAATCACGAGCGCCGCGGTCACCCCGGTGCGCGTGAGTACGCGCGTCGGGACGATCATGAAGATTGCGAGGTCCAGGGCGCGCCAATCGCCCTTTGCGCCGCGGGCCACGAGATGCGGCCAGGTCCGCCAGATGGTACCTATGTGTCCGCGCACCCAGCGGCTGCGCTGGTTGATGGACGCGCCGAGCACGGCCGGCTCTTCGACTGTCGCACGCGTGGTATCAAGGAAGTTCACGATCGTTCCGGCCATCGCCAGGCGCGCGGTCATTTCGAGATCCTCGGTGCTCGTGAGAAGCTGTGGCAGGATATCGCGGATCACCTCCGGGCGGACGAAGAAGCCGCTTCCGGTAAGCGTCGTCCCCAGCCCGAGCCGGGCGCGCGGCCGCCACCAGAGGGCGTTACGCGAGGCGCGGCCGAAGCCGTAGGCAGCTTCAAGTTCGTTGATGGGCCGCGCCGAGACAGTTTCGACCTGAAGTGCCGGGCGATTGTCCGCATTTTCGGCCACCGAGCGGAGGTAGCCCGACGGGATGCGCGCATCAGCATCGAGCACGCCGACATAATCCGAAAATGGCATCGAATCGAACGCCGCGCGCAGCGGGCCAACCTTGCCGACGTTGTAGTTCTCGAGCGAGATCACGCGAGCCCCGGCACAGGCGGCGACTTCGGCCGTCGCGTCGGTGCAATTGTGGGCGACAACCGTGACGTGGACCCGGTCTGCCGGGTAGTCCTGGGTACGCAGGTCTTCGAGGAGGTCGCCGATGACGCTCGCCTCATTGCGCGCGCAAATCACAATTCCGAAGGTCGTCTCCGGCGTCTCGTTCGCGGCTGTGGCCGTCGAACGTCGCGGCCGAGCGTAGCCCGCCAGCGTAATCGCCGCCTGGTAGAACGAAAACCCGACGGCCGCCACCTGCATCGCCCTGGTGGCCAATCGGAAGGTAGTGCTCAACGACATCGCGCACAGTATCGCCGCGGATTCCGCCACGATCGATACGAATCGCCCGCGAATTCGACGACGTTCTCTAGCTGCGGCTAAACCCCTGCCCGGTCCCGCCCTCCGGGAGGATCTTGACCCGGCGGTTCGGTTCTTTGCCGGAACTCTGGCTTTCGAGGTTGTACCGGCCCGCGATCTCGTGCTGAACCCTGCGCACGTAGCTGTTCGCAGGCGGCAACTCGACCGGCCGGCCCCCCTCGATAACTTCGGCGACCGCGTCTTCGGCGGCTTTCAGGACCTCGGTCATCGGGTCGGTGCGAACGGACGAGCGGCCGCCCCGGAACTGCAGCAGTACCTGCTCCAGCTGGAAGACTGTGTTGCTCTTGATTACGTAGATCGGCAACGAGCGCTCTTCAGCGTCGCGGATAGGCGGTGGCTTACTCCGGTAGTAGGCGCGCAGGGTCACGACCGCGTCCGCTTCGCGAATATCATCGACGAGCCGAATTTCGACGCCGGAGGTGCGTGCTGCCTGCTCCAGCCGGCTGCGTGAGACCCCGAACGGGTAGAGCGAGACGACGCGCGCGCCGCCGCCATCGCGGCCTGCCGGGGCGAGGCTGACAAGGCCTCGCGGTGCCGCCGGGGCAGACGAGCGCTCTTCGCGGATGTGTCCGCCGGAGCGGCGAGTGCTCGCCTGGCCGAGTTCCCAGCCACCGCCGGTGCTCGGGCCGCCGTCGATCCGCCGGGGCGTTTCGGCGAGTTCCTCGGCATCGATGATCTCGATGCGGCCGCCGCGGCCAAGCTGGCGAACCTCGGGCGGCGCCGCGAAACCGCGCAGCAGCGCGTCCACGGTCTCGGAGACGTTCGCGTGCAGCGCCACTCGCTGCCAGGACTGGATTTCGACGATGACATCGAAGGTCGGCGGCGCTTTTCGTTCGAGGATTGACTTTTGCGTTCCGCGCCGCCGGGCTTCGTCGTCGCCAAGCGTGACCGACTGGATACCGCCCACAAGGTCCGAAAGGGTCGGGTTGAGCATCAGGTTTTCGAGTTCGTTGCCGTGGGCCGTGCCGACGAGCTGGACGCCGCGCTCGGCAATCGTGCGCGAGGCCGCCGCTTCGAGTTCGGTGCCGATTTCGTCGATCACGATGACTTCGGGCATGTGGTTTTCGACCGCTTCGATCATCACCGCGTGCTGGGCGGCCGGGGTGGCCACCTGCATGCGCCGCGAGCCGCCGATCGCCGGGTGAGGAATGTCGCCGTCGCCGCCGATTTCGTTCGAGGTATCGACGATCACGACGCGCTTGTTCGCATCGTCGGCAAGGACACGGGCGATCTCGCGCAGCATCGTCGTCTTGCCGACGCCCGGGCGGCCAAGCAGGAGGATGCTCTTGCCGCTGAGGACGAGGTCTTCGATGACGCGAATCGTGCCGTACATCGCCCGGCCGACGCGCATCGTGAGGCCCACGATCTTGCCCCGCCGGTTGCGGATGCAGGAGATGCGGTGCAGCGTGCGCTCGATGCCGGAGCGGTTGTCGTCGCCGAAGGGGCTGATCCGGCTGGTGACATAATCGAGGTCATCTTCGGTCACTTCGGAGAGGCTGAGGACGATCTCGCGGCCCGGGTAGCGCGCCTCTGGCAGGCGCCCGAGGTCCATCACGATCTCCAGGAGGTCGATGCGGCTCTCTTCGTCGCGGAGGGATTCGCCGATCCCGGGGGGCAGGGCACGAAGCAGCAGATCGAGGTCGTCGGTAACGATTCGTTCAGGAACTGGTGGGATATCTATGTCGTTGTCTTCCACAATCAATGGGGCACAGGCATCGAATCCGGGATGCCAGCCACCACCACCTCCTTCAACGGGTTGAGAATTGCCATTCTCCGGGCACTGACCAGGCGGACACCAAGTTCGCCATACCCTCGGTCCATCGCACGCCGCGCCACTTCCGGTTGGAATTCCGGGACGACGAGCGTTGCGGGGCGGGCGGGCTGGGCTTCGATCAGGTCCAGGCAGGCATCGAGCGTTTCGGCGCCCACCGCTTCGGCCATGATTCGCGCTTCGCGGTCGCCCACCCCGACCCAGACGGCCATCGCGGCCTCGTGGTCCAGTGCAAACTCGTGAGCGGTCTCGTGCGAATCGTGAATGGCGCGGTACTCCTGCTGGGTCAGTGCTTCGTGCCTGCGGATCGACTCCGGGACTGCCCGGCAATAAAGCCGGAAAATCGCGGCACGATCCGATCGTACAACAGTTCGAAAGGGCCCGTTACCCGGCAAAACGTTCAGCGGTGGCAATGCGTAAAGATGCTCGCGGACGTAGCTCCGGAGCCCGGCGGCGCGAATCGCATCTTCGTGCGGCGAGCTTTCGGCGTAGCGCATGACCAGTCGCTTGCCGCCGCGCCGCACCATTTCGTCTGAGGCGGTCGCGAGCAGCACGGTCACGGCCGAATCGTCGATGTCGCGCACCAGCCGCAGCGAGACGACCTCCCAGGCCGACCCGCCGGACAACTCACTGATGATGATCACCCCCCGGTGGCGAAGGCCGCGCTTCACGCTGAGGACCATGGTCCGGTGGAAACGGGGCAGGTTTCCCAGCCGCGTGGCAGCCACGCCCGAGTTCAGGAGCAGGCTCGCGGTCGATCGGGTCGAAACCACTTCCGTGCTGAGGCGTGCCATCTGTCCCCAGAGTGTCGCCGCGTCAAACGGGCTGAGCGGCTCGGCGCGCAGGTCCCCGGTCATCGGAGCAGCCTGGCGCGGCGGAGGCTCGCCCAATGCGCGGCCGACCCGCCGGCGCCACACACGAAGTGCAGCCCGCAGCCCGCCACTACTTACCTTCGCCGTGGTGGCCTCGAATCATCGACACGAAATACCGGTGAACGCGGTCGTCGTGGGTGATTTCCGGGTGAAACGACGTGGCCAGGAGATTCCCCTGGCGAGCGGCGACGATTGTGCCATCCGGGAGTGTGCAGATCGCCCGGGCAGTCCCGGAGATGCTCTCGATGAGCGGCGCGCGGATGAAAATCGCACGGAAGGGCGGCCCTTCGACGCCCTCAATATCGAGGTCGGCTTCGAAGCTATCGGTCTGGCGGCCGAAGGCGTTCCTGCGCACGGAGATGTCCATCACCTCGATGCCCGGGCGGTCCAGCCGGTCCACCTGTTTCGCCAGGAGGATTGCGCCGGCACAGGTGCCCCACGTCGGCTTCCCGGAATGGGCGAACTCGCGCAGTGGTTCCTGGAAGTTATTGCTGAGGATGAGGCGGGCGATCGTCGTGCTCTCGCCGCCGGGGATGATGAGCGCGTCGCAGGATTCGAGTTCTGCTGGCTTCCGGATCTCTGGCGCCGAATGTCCGAGCGCTTCCAGCATTTCCCGGTGCTCTCGAAAGTCACCCTGGAGCGCGAGGATACCCACCTGCAATGTGTGATGGTCCGGCATTTCACCTGTCCCGGCCGCGCGACTCGCATCGCCGCCGTTAACGTTTCGAACTGGAGGCATTGTACCGCAGGGAATCGGCCTGTGTGCCCCGTCCAGCGTTAACGTTTGCGTTTCGAAAAGCAGGTTCCCCGGGGAGCAGGTGGCCCATTGAAGGAGGAAGACGGGCCACCCGCTCCCGGGTTCCCGGAAGATAGACGATATGAGACAAAGTATCAACTCGTAGGGCCGGGCTCGCCCTCACGGATCGCCTCTGCGCCGGCTTCGAACCAGCGAGTGTCGCCGTGTTCGCGCGCCTGGAGGAGCCACCACTCCGCGCCCCAGAGGTAGAGCCGGGTCGC
>JBBSKE010000158.1:0-8125 GCA_038256595.1 Tepidiformales bacterium
CCCAAGATGAAACCCGCGGGAGTCCCACGCCTCAATCTCGCCGTGCAGCGAATCCCACGTGTAATACCGCGTCCCATCCTGGTCGCGCCATTGAGGTGGCCGCCGAGAGAGCCTTTGCTTGCTGTCGAGAAATCCAGGCCGGGGACGCGATACCGCCATATGCCGCAGCATACAGGCGACATCGCAAACGTCCATCGGACTCAGAGGACGTGCGCTCAAGGGCGTGCCGTGATCGGGACGCGAAAAAGCCGCCGGTTCCGGCGGCTTTTCGAACCCTGCCGTCAAAGCGACAGGGGAGATGACGGATAGCGTCGACGACTCTCGTGCACGTTGTCAACAGCATCGCCGGCTCAGTCGCCCGTCTTCTGCCACCTGTAGGGGCGGCGGTCGCGGAGGGCGTAGAGCCAGGCGAGCACTTCGGCGACGGCGCGGTAGAGGTTCGCCGGCACCGGGTGGCCGATGTCCACGGCGGCGTAGAGCGCGCGCGCGAGTGGCGGTTCTTCGAGCACGGGCACGCCGGACTTGAGCGCGATCTCCTTGATCCGCTGCGCAATCAGCCGTTCGCCCTTCGCCACCACGACCGGCGCCGCCATGGTCAGCGGGTCGTACTTGATCGCCACGGCGTAGTGCGTCGGGTTCGTGACCACGATGTCGGCGTCCGGCACGGCCGTCATCATCCGGTTGAGCATCTCCTGGCGGCGGCGGCGGACCTGCGCCTTCATGTAGGGGTCGCCGTCCGACTCCTTCATCTCCTGCTTCACTTCTTCCTTCGTCATCTTCAGTTGCGAAAGGAACTGGCGGCGCTGCCAGGCGTAGTCGGCGACGCCGAGGATGAAGAGCGCGATCGAGGACTTGAGGGCGATATCGAAGGAGAGCTTCGCGAGGTGCATCGTGGCCTCGGGGATGCCCTTCGCGCCGAGGCCGACCATCTCCGCCATCTGGCCCTTCATTACCATATATACAACGATTCCGATGACGGACATCTTGGCGACGCTCTTCGCCAGGTTCACGCCGCCGCTGGGCGAAAAGATGCGCTTCATCCCGGCCAGCGGGTTCAGCCGGTTCATCTTCGGGGCGAGTGGCACGCCGGAGAAAATGAGCCCGCCCTGGCCGACATTGAGCACCACCGCGCCGACCATGCCGATGGCGAAGAGCGGCAGACACGCCTGAACCATGAGCAGGAGCGAATCCTGGAAGATGGCCATCACGGTCGAGGGGGTGAGGTCGCTCGAATTGGTGCGAAGGAGGCCGCCGCGCATGATCTCCTGCATCCGGTGCCACGTGCCGGGGCCGGTCGCCTTGAGGACGAGCACGGTGAACAACAGCAAGCCCGCGCCAACGAGGTCCTGGCTGCGCGTGATCTGGCCCTTTTGACGGGCATCGCGCAACTTCTTTGGGGAGGGGGCTTCGGTCTTTTCGCCGGCCATTTAGCGCACGCCCAGCAGCTGGGAACTCGCGCCGGTGAGCGGGCCTTCCATGCCGATTCGCATCAAATAGACAGTGACTGGCAGCGAAGCCATCACCATGACGACGCCAACGCCGATTTTCACGGGCGCGCCGACCACGAGGAGGTTCGCCTGCGGGGCCGTCTTCGCCACAAAGCCCATGCCGACGTCGGTCAGGAAGATGGCGACGATCACCGGCATTGCGATCCGGATGGCGGTCACGAGCAGCCCGGTGGCGAGCCCGGCGATGCCGTCGGCGGTGAGGGCGAACGGGTCGAAGCTACCCGGGGGCACGGCCTGTACGGTCTCGGCGAAGGCGGTGATGACGAGGTGGTGGCCGTTGACTACGAAGAAGAGGAGCGTCGCGAGGACGGCGTAGAACTGGTCGAAGGGGCCGAACTGGGAGCCGCTGGCCGGGTCGAACACGGCGCCGATGCCGAAGCCGATCTGCAGGCCGAGAATCTGGGAGCCCATCTGCAGGCTGACGAAGACGAGCTGCATGGCGAGGCCCATGGCCAGCCCGAAGAGAATCTCGCGGATGACTGGCCCGATGAGTCCGGTCGCGGCGAGTGGCGCTGCCGGCAGCGAATCCTGGGCGAGGGGCGCGACAATCAGCCCGAGAAAGATGCAGAAGCCCACCTTCGTCCAGGCCGGGATCGCCCGGTTGCTGAACAGCGGCGCCGAGACCATCATCGCGCTCGCGCGGACGAGGATGAGGGCGAACCCAAACGTGAGGTCTGGCGTGGTGGGCAGCATCGGTTGTTACCGTCCGTAGTCGGCCATATTGGCGAAGAGCGTGGCGGAATAGCCGAGCATCGTCTCCATCATCCAGGGGCCGAGGATGAGCATCGCCGCGGCGACGCCGATGACTTTCGGGACGAACGTGAGCGTCGCTTCGTTCACCTGGGTCGCGGCCTGGAGGATGCTGACGCCGATGCCGACGATGAGGGTCACGAGCAGGATGGGAGCGCCCACCTGGAGCCCGACCCACATCGCCTCCCGTGCGATTCCGATGACTGTTCCTTCGTTCATCTGTTGATGACTCCTAACTAAAGCTGCCGACGAGTGAGCCGATAATTAGGTACCAGCCATCGACGAGGACGAAGAGTAATATCTTGAACGGAAGTGATACGGCGACCGGTGGAAGCATCATCATGCCCATGCTGAGCAGAGCAGATGAGACCACGAGGTCGATAATCAGAAACGGGATGAACATGATGAAGCCCATCTGGAACGACGTCTTCAGTTCGGAAATAGTGAACGCGGGGATGAGCACATATGTGGGGATATCCTCGCGCGTTTCTGGCTTGGGCAGCTTGCTCATCTTCAGGAAGAGCGCGAGATCCTGTTCGCGCGTCTGCTTGAGCATGAACTGGCGCAGCGGCGCTTCACCATTCTCGTAGGCCTGCTGCTGCGTAATTGTGCCGTTCAGATAGGGCTGCACGGCTTCGTCGTTAATCGTCTTGATGGCTGGGGCCATGACGAACGCGGTGAGGAAGAGCGCAAGGCCGATCATCACCTGGTTCGGCGGGAGCTGCGGGATGCCGATGGCTGTTCGCAGGAGCGAAAGCACCACGATGATGCGCGTGAACGAGGTGACCATCACGAGGATGGCCGGCGCCAGCGAGAGGACCGTGACCATCAGCAGAATCTGGAGCGCCGATGACGTGCTCTGCGGGTTGTTCGGGTCGATGCCGATCTGCGTTCCGACGGGGCCCTGGGCGGACGCCGAAGTGGCGCAGCTGGTCAGCGCGAGACCGCCAACGACCAGCGTCGCGCCAACCATGAGCGCCCGGCGGCGAAATTTAGGAGTCATTCGTATTCACCGATGATCTGGGAGTTCGGCGGCGAAACGGTCCGTTCGTCCCGCCGGAGCGACTGGAAGAGCTGGGCGGCGAAGGCCGAAACCGACTGGTGGTCCGGCGCTTCGCGCTCGGTGAGGAGGCTGGACGCCTCTTCGTCCTTGAGTTCGGCGAGGTAGGAGAGCTGCTGCGCGGTCGCGCCGACGACGATGACCCGTTCGCCAATCGCCACGAGGTGGACCGAACGGCCGCCCTGGATGGGCAGGGTATCGACGATGCGCAGGTAGCCGGTAGTGCTGCGAGGACCGGCCGCGCGCTTGCTCCACCAGCGCAACCCGAAGATGCAGATTCCGAGTACGCCGAGGACGAGCGCCAACCGCCAGATAAGCGAGAGGATTTCGCCGCCGCCGAGGGTGAAGGCGGCACTGTCTGCATCGGCCGCGGCAGACGAAGTGGTTGCGAGCGTGGTCGAACCACTGGCACCGAACAAGTCGTTCGCGACGATCGAGGGCGTCTGTTCGCGCTGTCCCGGGCTGGGCGAAGGCTTCAGCATGGGCGCGGCGAGCATCAACACGAGGAGGACGGCTGCCCCCCCGACCATGAAGCCCAGGCGCCGGTTCGAACGCTCTTTCATTAGCTGGCTCGCTCTTCGGTCTCGCCGCGGCGAAGCACTTCGACCACGCGGACCCCGAAATTCTCATCGACCACGACCACTTCGCCGCGCGCAATGATTCGGTCGTTGACGAGGATATCGACCGGTTCGCCGGCGAGCCGTTCGAGTTCGATGACCGAGCCGGAGCCGAGCGCGAGCACTTCGGCGACCGTCAGCTGGGTGCGGCCGAGTTCGACCGTGACGTTCATCTGGAGGCTGGAGAGCAGGTCCATGTTCCCGCGGAAGGGCGGCGGGTCGTTCTCGGGGAGGGGCGCGAAACGCGCGCGCTGGGCCGTGGGAGCGTTGCTGATCGGCGTCGGCGGGCGGGGCGGGAGGCCAGTCGCCGGGTCGAGGAGCTGCTCGCGGCCGTAACCGGCGCCCTCTTCGACCTGGTTGCGAAGGTTCTGCACGACCGACGCCGTGCCCGGTCCGGCCGCTGCTCCGACGAGTTCCGGCTGGCGCTGCTGCTGGCGCAAGGGCAGTTCGATGAGTTCCGCCGCTTCGATCTCTTCGGCGGTGAGGGAAAAAGGCATGCCGCTTGCGGCCGCCTCGGCTTCCGGGAGACCCGGGCGGACCGGGCGCTTGACCGCGGACTCCGGCAGGGCCGTCGCGAGGACATCGAGGAAGGTTCCGGGGAGCACGAGCGCGCATTCGAGGCCGCCGAATCGGACTCGCAGGTAGAGTGCCGGCTCATCCATGGCTTCGAGCGTCGCGGCCATAGTGTCGGCGCTGATCGTGCCGAGTTCGAGGGCCATTCCGCCGGGCGCGGCGCGCAGAATGCTCGAATTGAGGTTTTGCACCACCTGGGCGGCGAGCGGGCCCCCGACGGCGATGACCTGGCCCTCTTCGTCGGCGGGATTGTCGCTGTCGATTTCGAAGAAGGCGGCGATGGAGGCCGTCGGCAGCGTGATGTAGGCGATGGACTCCTGCCCGTGCGCACTGAGGTGCACCGGGATGGCAAGGTGCCGGTCCGCGTAGCTCCCGGCAATCTCATCCGGCATGACCAGGCGGCCTTCGGCGGAATCGAGCGCTGGGGCCGAATCCATCACCGCGTCCAAGACGCGCGTGATGGTCTGCCACGAGGAATCACCGATGGTCGTGAGGATATCCGCCTGTGATTCGGAGAGGAGTTGTTCGAGAACATCGTGCGGTTTGGCCATATCAGTGTGTCCTGTGTCGTGGTTGGTCGGTCGGTCGGTAGTGCGTCTGAGTTTGTCGTGCTACTGGGTGATGAAAGATTCGAAGTAGACAGCTTCGACGACTTCGCCATGGAGTTCTTCGTTCAGCTGTGAGATGAGTTCCGCTTTCAGCACCTCTTTGCCCTCCGTGGTCGAGACTTCGTCGATGGTATGGGAGCCGAAGACGCGAGTGACAACGTCGAGCACCTTGTGCATCTCGGGGTCGAGGTGGTGGGCGAACTCGATATTCTTCGCGACGATTGCGTCCGTGCCGGTCGTACCAACGTATTTGCGGTCCGGGTCTTCGAATTCGAACGCGATAATGACACGCGCATACTTCGGCGTATTCGGCGATGCCTTCAGGTTGAAGACGAGGCCGTTGTTGCCGGCTTCCGCGTGTGGGTCCGGGTTCTTGCCGAGGAAGAGGGTCGGGCGCGGCGCGCTCGCGATCTGCTCCTGGGTGTAGACCGGGGCCGGCTTCGCATCCATATAGTTCGGCTTGATGTAGAACCAGAACGCGGCAAGGATGAGGACCGCCCCGCCGGCGAGCACTTTCTTATCTTTCATCATGGGTTGGCGACCTCGGTGGGGGCTGACTGGCCGGCAGCGATGAGCGCCCGGTCGAGCTCATCCTGCGTCGGGTAGACGATGACGATGTCGGCGCGGCGATTGAGGCCGCGGCCTTCGATCGTGGCGTTGTCCGCAATTGGCCGGGTCTCGCCATAGGAGGCGGAGTGGAGCCGCTCGGCACCAATGCCGTGGTTCAGGAGGTAGTTGAGGACGTTGTTCGCGCGCTTGGCGGAGAGGTCCCAGTTGTCATCGAAATCGGGGTTGTTCACCGGGATGCTGTCCGTGTGGCCTTCGATGATGAGCCGGTTTGGCATCCCGTTGACGATCTTTACAATCTCATCGAGAACGACCTGGCTGCCGGGCTGGAGGTCCGCCATGCCGGTCGCGAAGAGGACATCGCCCGAGACCGAAAGCGTGATTGAATCGCTATCGGCGCGCACCTGGATGGCGCCGGTGAGGCCGAGTTCCTGGCTGATGCTGTTGAGCTCAGACGAGATTTCGGAGAAATCGGCGGCCTTGATGCTGGAGATGTCCGGGGTGATGCCGCCGCCAGCTGTGAAGATTGGTGACGAACCCGTCGAGCCAGCCATGACGCCGGTTTCGAAGGCGCGATTGATCGATTCGCTCACGACGAGGAGCTTGCGGGGGTTCGAATCGCTGAGCGCGTAGAGCACCACGAACAGGGCCCAGAGAAGGGTGACCATGTCGGCGTAGCTCACGATCCAGCGCTCGTGATTCTCCGGGGGCTGGGCGGCGGCCTGCTTGCGGCTCATGCGGCCTCCCGCAGCGGCGCGTCTTTCTTCTGCCGCTCGGCCGGGCTAAGGAAGCCTTCGAGCTTCTCTCGCACGATGCGCGGGTTGTCGCCGGACTGGATGGACATGAGCCCTTCGATGACGACTTCGAGCGCGTGCTGCTCGTGCTTCATGTTGTTCACGAGCTTCTTGGCGAGCGGCAGGTAGAGGACGTTCGCCGTGAACACGCCGTAGAAGGTGGCGACGAAGGCGGTCGCGATGCCAGGGCCGATGTGGTCCGGTTCATCCAGGTGGCCCATGACGCCCATGAGGCCGAGGACGGCGCCGAGGACGCCGATGGTCGGCGCGATGCCACCCATGAATTCGAACACGCCCGCCTCTTCTTCGGCGCGATGCTTCATGGATTCCGCTTCGATCTCCATGATCTGGCGCAAGAGTTCCGGGTCGGTGCCATCGATCATGAGCTGCACACCCTTGCGAGTGAATGTGTCATGGATGCGTTCGACATCGGATTCGAGGGCGAGGAGGCCTTCGCGGCGGGCCTTTTCGGCCATCGTCACGAACAGTTCGACGGTTTCGGCGCTGTTGTGCTTGGCGCCGCCGCCGGTGAGCGCCCTGATGATGCTCTTGGGCATGCCAATCATCGCTGGGAGCGACTGCGACATCATGGTCGCGCCGAGCGAACCGAGAATGACGATGAAGAAGCCGGGGAGGTTGATGAGGGCCATCGGGTTGCCGCCCTCGAGGATGTTTCCGCCGATGATGCCGACGATGGCGATGACCAGGCCGATCAGCAGTGCGATATCCATCAGGCGATCCTCCGGATGGCGCCCATCGTGGTCCGCCGGAATTCTGCGATGCGCTCGATGATGAGCGCGGGCGTTTCGGCGCAGACGTAGCGGTGGCCGTTCGTCAGGGTGATGTGGGTGTCGTGCATGCCTTCCATGACCTCGAACAGGTCGGGGTTCAGGTAGAAGGTGCTGCCATCGATGCGGGTGAGTTCAATCACGGGGCCCGTGGTGTCCTGTAAGTAGTGGCTACAGAGTAGATGGACCGTATCGGGCCAGTTATCGGGGAGCCCCATAGGGGGGAGGTTCGCTGTTCCCGTGCTGCGGCTGCGGGAATCCCTTATTGGGGCGGGGGAAACCCTACTCCGTGAAATTCGGCACAAACGGGGCTCGCGAGCCGCCGGCTGAACGCTTCCGAACCCCGGACGGGACGGAGGGGGCGGGTGATTCGCCACAAATCTCCTGCCCGCCGACGCAACCGCTCGCGACTTGCCGCGAGGCATTCTGGTCGGGCTCGAAATAAACTAGACTTAGTCTAGCTAACCGCGGGATTGCACCGATGACCACGCAAGTCAACATCCACGAAGCCAAGACGCACCTCTCCCGCCTCCTCGAAGCGGTGGAGCGCGGCGAGGAGGTCGTCATCGCCCGCGCTGGCAAGCCGATCGCCACGCTCTCGGCTTACAAGAAGCCGCGACGCAAGCTCCAGCCCCCGCGGAACGTGTTTGGTAGCGACTGGGTCGTTCCGGACGACTTCGAAGAGCCGCTCGAACTGGCTGCTGCTGGCCCCGGCCAAACCCTGGCCGAGACACGCTCCGTATATCGTCCCGAGGCCGACAGCACCGACCAGGCGATTGCCGAACTGGACCGCCGCGCCGAGAACGGTGAGGAGATCATCGTTTCCACCGGTGGCCACAATGTCCGGCTTTTGCTCGTCA
>JBBSKE010000159.1:0-8092 GCA_038256595.1 Tepidiformales bacterium
GATTCGCGGTGGCCCGGTGCCCGGCCTGGGGATCTGCGGCTGGCGGGCAGGATGGGTGGCGAATCACGCGTCCCCTTACTTGCGTGCGGGGCTCTGATTGTCGTTGTTGGGTGGCAAATCACGCGTCCCCTTACTTGCGTGCGAGACTCTGATTATGTCGATCTAGATCGCGGCGACTGCTTCGCCTTCGACCACGGACTCGCCGTTCTGGTTGACAGTCACCAGCTTGATTGTCGCGAGCTGCTGGCCATCCTTCTCTTCGACTGCGGTGACCTCGCCCTTCGCGGTCAGGGTGTCGCCCGGCCAGACCTGGCGAGTGAAGCGAACGCCGAACTTCTTCAGGTTCGTCGCGCCCAGCCAGTCGGTGAGCATCCGCCCGGTCAGGCCCATCGAGAGCATGCCGTGGGCGAAGATGGTCGGGTAGCCGCCAAGCGAGTTCGCCAGGCCGTCGTCGTGATGCAGCGGGTTGAAGTCGCCGCTTGCGCCCGCGTATTTCACCGTGTGGGTGCGCGAGACGTTCTCGATAACCACGAATTCGTGAGTGTCTCCAACTTTCAGTGTCATCTCGGGCCTCCTACTGCTCGACCGTTTTTTCGGTCTGCACGCCGACGGATGTGGCGGTCACGCAGAGCACGCCGTCCTGGTTGGTGTATTCGGTGACCGTCTCGCTGAACTGCAGCTTGCCGCCGCGACGACCCTCTTTGGTCCAGGCTTTGCCCGGCTTCGTCGTCACGGTCAGCGTGTCGCCGACGTGAATCGGGTGGTGGTATTCGTAGTGCTGCTCGGCGTGGAGACCGCGGCCGACGCCGCCACCGCCGTTGTCACCGCGATGTGCGGGCGGCGGACCCTTGCGCGGGCGGGTCAGATCGAGGAAGTAGTTCGGGTCCCAGTGCGCGCTGCTCTGGACGAATGTCGGCGGGACGATGATGCCCCCGGCCGCGACCGTCGCCGGGTCGTCCGGGTCCGAGAACACGGGGTTGATATCGAGCAGCGAGCGGGCGAAGAGCATCACTTGCGTGCGGTCGACGGGGAACTGGTACGGTTCAGCCATTTCTGACCTCCAATGTGGATTTTGGTTTCCCAAAGATACGAATGTGCGCGGCGGACTGCAATGGCGCTACGCCTTTGGTCCGACCGGCTTGATCGCGTAAATCGTGCGGCCCTTGGCGCAGAGGCGGCCCTGCTCGTCGATGATCGAGACTTCGGTCACAGCCATCGTGCGGCCCTTCCGGATGACCGTCGCCTCGGCGAAGATTTTCGCGCCCAATGCCGGGCGCATGTAGGTGATGTTGAGGTCGGCGGTGCCGTTGAACTGGTCGCCCTCCTGGCGCATCGGGACCAGCGCCTCGAGCGTGGCCATATCGATCATCGCCGCCGTGATGCCGCCATGGACGCTGCCGCCGATGCCCCCGAGCGTCGTCTTGCTCGTCTGCAAAACGATGCGCGCGAACCCCGGCCGGGCCTCGACGAGCGTGAGGCCAAGCGCCTGGTGCAACGGAAACGAATCGAAATCGCGCTTGTCCTGCGCGAACGTGGGGGAAAGGTCGGTCATGGCGAGGAAGGCTACCGGGTGAATGGGCTATAAGCTTGGGCTATCGGCCGCCCACTCCGATGCCTTAGGGGGCAGTGTTGCGGATCTGGTGTTGGATACCGCGAACGCATAGAGCGCCGCCCGGACTTTCTCGCCGGACGGCGCCTCGAATGCTCGAATCGGTCGCCAATGGCCAAAAGCCTATAGCCCGACCTCCCTACCAGGGCGACGGCTTCGGCTTCGGCGCGTCCGCCGGGGCCGTGCTGTAGTCGCCGAAGGGGCGGTCGCGCCAGTCGAGGGCGGCCTTGAGGCCCTTCTCGCGGGCGATGCTGCCAAACATCCCGCCGCCGGGGCGCATGGCGCCGAGCGTCTGGAGGTCGCCGCCGACCTGGAGCGACGTGCGGAAGCCCTGGATCTCGTAGACGCGGTTCACCTGGCGCTTCGTCATCGAAAGCATCGGCCCGTCGATGTTCGCGATGCGCTCTGCGAAAGCGATGGTGCGCTCCTCGAGCTCCTCGATCGGGTAGGCGTAGTTCGCCCAGCCGATGGCGGCCGCTTCCTTGCCGGTCACGCTGTCGCCCGTGTAGAGGAGCTCGCGGGCCTTGCGCATCGGCATGTGCCATGGGTGGTAGATGATGTCGACCGGGGTCATCGCGCGCACTGGCGGGTAGCCGATGATGGCGTCGTCAGCGACGAACATGAGGTCGCACATGGTCGCCAGTTCGGTGCCGCCGGCGAGGCAGAAGCCGTGGACCATCGAGATCACCGGCTTCATGCATTCCCAGATCTGCCAGTAGCCGGAGAGCAGGTGCTGCGGCCACTGGCCCTGCCCCGGATGCTGCGGGCCGACTGCCGGGAGACCGGTACGCTTTTCGACGTAGTCGCGGTCGTCTTCCGCCTTGGCGATGCCCGAGAGGTCGTAGCCGGCGCTCCAGGCGCGCCCGGAGCCGCGAATGATGATGACCTTGACTTCGTCGTCGATTTCGAAGGTCTTGATGGCGTCGAACAGCTCCGAGCGGAGCTTGTGGCTCAGCGCGTTCATTTTTTCCGGCCGGTTGAGCTGGATGATCGCGTGGCGGTCTTTCTTGATAGTCAGGATTTCGGTGTAGTCACTCATATGGAGCGGGATTATACGCCGCCGCGCGCCGAGGGCGATGGGGTGCGCGGAAACGCAACGGCGGCGGAGCGCGACAGGGCGGTAACGGCCGTCCGACAAAACGTGTCAGTAACGCGACCGACCGAGGGAGCGTGCCCGCCGCGGGAACTGGCACCAAGGAGGAAGCAGCCAACCAGCTCGATTGGCGGCAGGGCCCGGCCACCCCAGTGCACGGGCCTCAGCAGTTCGGCGTCGAGCAAATTGGCGTTGGGGTCCGGGTCGGGAGGACGAACAGGCCGGGGAGGTACTTCAGATCGACCTGGTAGGAGAGCAGCGCACCGCTGATTAGCACCCGGGTCTCGGCCGATGTGGTGGGCGCGGTGGAGCCGGCGGTGATGACGAAGGCGATTGTGCCGCCCGGCGGAATTGCGGCGCTGCTCGGTGTCACGCTCAGCCAGGAGACTGCCGGCGAGGCCGAGACCGGGATGCTGGCCGTGCAATTCACGCTCGTGTTCGTCACCGCGAAGGTGGCCGCGCCACCGCGGCCGATGATCGTGACCGAGTTCGGGACGACCGCGAGGCTCGGCTGGCAGGTGGGCGGAGCCACCGTCGGAGTCACGGGCGTGGGCGTGTCGATGACCGGTAGTCGCACGGTCGGTGTATCGATGACCGGTGTCACCGGAGTTGGCGTGTCGATAATCGGTCGCAAAACGGTGGGGGTATCGATCACAGGCGGTATGGCGGTCGGAGTGTCGATGAGCGGCGGAGCCGTCGTGTTGGTGGCGGTCGGGGGTGCTGGCACGATTGGGCCGCCGCTGCTCGAAGTCGGCGTGGTGAGCATGCGCGTCGGAGTCGGTGTCCAGGTGCGGGTCGCCGTTGCGGTAGAGGTGGCCGTGTTGTTGCCGCCCGGGGCGAGCTGGCCGGGCGGGGTGCCGGCGGTACTTGCCTGCGTGCCCGGGGGCGTGGGCGTGCTGTTCGTGAGCCCCGACGCCCGCGTCGCCGAGGCCACGGAGGTCGCGGTCGAAACCTGGGAGACAGCGGTTCCGGTGGCGGCGTTGGCGATCAATACCGGGGTCGGCGAGGCCGGAGCGCTTGGCACCGCCGCGGAGGGTGAGCCTGGCGTCGATGGAGACTCGCCGCCTGGGGACTGGGTAAGCGGGAACGGGCTCCAACCACCTGCGCCGTCGTCCTCGAGTTTCGAAGCATCGATCACGCGGTCCGCATCGTCGTTGCCGCCAAAGGCGACGAAGGAGCTGAACAGGAGCGCGAGAAAGACCGCCCCGCCGGCGCCGACAACTGCCGCAGTTCGGCGACGCGTCCGCCGCGAGCGCGCGGAGGGGCCGCCCGTGTGTCCGGCAGCCGGGCTGGCGAGAGAGTTGAAGTGCGGCGCAGCTCCTGCTCCAGTCGTCGCGGACGTATTTGCAGTCGTGGACGAGCCTGAACCGAAGCTCGTCGCGGAGTCGCCGGTAGGGGACAGATTCGACCCGCCAGGTTGTCCATCGACTCCACCAGGCGGGAGATTCGCGGGCAGGTCGGCACCCAGGTCGGCACTGCTCGGAGTGCCGCTTGCTCCATCGGGCGCCGGGACGTTCGAGCCGCCCGCGCTGGCCCCCGTGCCGGCAGCTGGCCACGAGCCCATGACTGCTTCGAGGCCGGCGGCCTTCGCACCAAGCGGAGCCTGGACCAATGCCAGACCGGCGAACGCGGCCAGCGGCATCTCCGTCTTGCGCCGCTCCTGGCAGACCACGCACTTCGTTGCGTGCTTATCGATCGCCTTGCGCAGGTCCGGAGAGAGCGACTTCGTCTCGATAGTCGCGATGATACCGTCGAGGGCGGCGCATTTGCCGCGACCCGCCCGGTAGAGCACGAGCGCGCCGACCGCCCCTTCGAGCGCCGCTTTCAGGCGATTCACCATCACGTAGGCATTGTTTTTCGTCACACCGAGTACCTCCGCGATCTCGGCGCTCTCCAAACCCTGGCGCACATGCAGGTCCAACAGGCTGTACTGGCGGGCATCGAGGGCGGCCGCGGCCTCCCAGACGATGGCGGCCATCTCGTTCGCTTCCACCGCATCGGCGGGGTTTGCGAGACGTTCGTTGTCAGGCAGGTCGAAAGTGGGAGCATCCTCGTCGTCGCCCTGGAGTTCGCTTAGGGGGCGCGTGCGGCCAGCCCGTTCGAGCCGGTTCAGCGCCTGGTTGCGGGCGATCGTGAAGAGCCAGGACTTGAAGCTGGCCCCTTCGCGCAACGACCCGAGGCTGTTCATCGCCCGCAGGAACGTGTCCTGCGCGACGTCTGCCGCCTCGTCACGATCGCGGACGGTGCGCACGAGGAAGTCGTACACGCGGTCGAAGTAGCGCTCGTAGAGGGCAGCAAAGGCCTCGCGATCGCCGTCACGTGCGCGAAGTACGAGGGCTGCATCTTCGTCGAACATCGAATGCTCCCGGCGCCATTCTAACGGACGCCATCTGCCGGCGGTTGCCTGTGACCCGCCGGCAGCGATCGGTGGCGGCGCGAGGCTATCGCGTGATGGTCTTCGGGCCCGCGAAGTTCGTCTTCGGGAGCTGGTCGCCGCGAATTTCGAGCTGCATGAAGGCGACGTGGCTCGCGTCGTCCGTCAGCGGCTGGGCGATGACGACCTGGTAGTCGAAGGCCGAACCCGGGATGGTCGCGAGGACCGTGTGGTAGTCGGCCTCGGGGTTATGTTCGACGAGGCCCTCGACCGCGGGGCCGGTTGGTTCGCCAACACAGGCATCGATGGTGGTGCAGCCGGCGTCCTTCGTGAAGACAACGACGCGGCCGGGGTCGCCGGTGCTCGAAGGATGGCCGTCGGCGAATCCCCAGGTGACGAGCAACTTCTTCGCCGTCTGCGCCTTGAGGGCCGGGGCATAGGGCGCGTTGTCGAAGTCGATTCCCTGCGGGTCGGCGGCGTAGCGGAGGCTGCCCCACGCTTCGTTGCCGAATTCGTCTTCGATGCGGACGACGTAACGGCCGAAGTTCGCCGGGATGCTGATTTCGTGTTCGGTGGCGGCACTGTCGAGCGTTTCGGACCAGGAGAAGGCCGGGCCGGACTGATTCGACATCACCTGGACGTCGGCGGTCACCGGGACGTTCGTGGAGAAGCGCAGGATGATGAGGCCCGGGCCTGCGTGGTCGCTGCGCATGCTGAGCACCTGCGGCAACTCGACCGCTAAGGGCTCTTGAACCGCGGGCGGGGGTTCCGCCGGCGCAGCTGTGGCCGTCGCCGGGGCAGGGTTCACGACCGTGACCTGGGTGGCCGGTTGGGTTGCGAGTTCGATGACCTGCAGGTTCACCGCCGATGCTGGCGATGCGGTGGCGGTCGCTGCCGGGGCAGGCGTGCCGGGTGAATCGCCGCGCATTCCGCAGGCCGCGCCGAGGACGATGGCCGGGAGCGCGAAGGTGCCGACGAGGAGTTTGAACGTGGATAGCATGGGTGGTCTCCGAGGTGTGGTACCTCTTAGACCGGCGACCGCGGAGATTCTTACGCCCTTCGGCGAAATTCGATTCGACGCGCGTATTCCTCGACCTCGGACCGCAATACGACGTCCCGATAGCCAGCGATCACCCGTGGCAGCGACTTTTTACGGTTCTGCAACGCAGAACTGCTGCGGTTTGAGCGCCGGACCAGTCTTTGTGCGGAATGATGCACGCATCCCATTTCTGACCCGCGTTAGCTCCACCGCCGTTGCGAGAGCTTCGCCCCAGCGCCGGGCACGAGGCTGAGGTTACGGATGTTGAAAACTGAGAATCGTCTACGAATCGGTATCGTCGCGCCGCCCTGGTTTGCGGTGCCGCCGCTCGGGTATGGCGGCATCGAGCGGGTCGTGAGCTACCTCGCGAACGGCCTGGTCGGACGCGGCCACGACGTGACGCTCTTCGCCGCAGGCGGCTCGAGGACTCCAGCGAAGCTCGTATCGTTGTTCGAAGCGCCTCCCTCGAAGCTGATTGGCGATGTTGGCATCGAGATCGCGAACTCCTCGCAGGCCTATCTGCGGCATCGTGAGTTCGATGTCATCCACGACCACAGCAACGGCGGCCTGGGCTGCGCGACCCTTTGCCCGACGCCCGTCGCGCACACCATCCATGGGCCAATCACGGAAGGCGCCGCGGCGATGTTCTCGCAGCTCGCGCCGCCACTCCAGCTCATTGCCATCAGCGAGAACCAGCGGCTGGGCCTGCCGATCGGGGTCCCCGCCGAGGTTATTCACAACGCGCTCGAACTCGAATCTGCGCCATACGGCGGCGTTCCTGGGGACTACCTGCTGTTCGTCGGCCGGATTAGCCCGGAAAAGGGCGTGCTCGATGCGATGGAGATCGCCCGGCGTTCGAATAAGCCACTGCTGATGTGCGTGAAGATTAACGAGCAGTCCGAGCGTGACTATTTCGACCAGGTGGTCCGACCACGGCTAAAGGGCCTCGATGTCGAGGTTCGCGAGTCTCCGCCAGAGGACGAAAAGCAGGAAGCCTACCGGAACGCACTCGCAACCCTCTTCCCCATCCAGTGGCCCGAACCGTTCGGGCTCGTGATGATCGAGTCGATGGCGACCGGGACGCCGGTCATCGCCTATCGTCGCGGTTCCGCCCCGGAAGTCATCGACGATGGCCGCACCGGGTTCATTTGCGACTCGCTCGGCGATGCGGTCGAGGCTGTCTCGAAGGTTCACACGCTCGATCGGCGGGTCTCCCGCAAACATGTCGCGGATCACTTCTCCGCGGAGGTTGCGGTGGACCGGCACGTGGCGCTCTACCGGCGCATACTCGAACGACCGGCCTGCGAGACGGCCCTCGGAGGTGTCCATGGCGCACGATTCGCGAGTTGAGGACTGGCTGCCGGCCGGCGAAGAACCACACGCGACCGGCAGCATCACGCACTGCGCCATCCTCCGGAATGACGGCATCTGTAGCGTTTCCCTGCCTTCCGGCGAAATTGACGCGGCGTTCGACTCGGCCACCGGCGTCTATTACCGGGACACGCGCTTCATCTCGCAGCTGACGCTTTCGTTTGGTGGCGTGGCCCCGGTCTTGCTCGATTCGAAACACCAGCCGTTCGCCCTGACCGCCATCTTCACGAACCCGGCGATGCAAATGCCGGGCGGCCAGTTGCTGCCGCGCCAGTCGCTCATCATGCGCCGCCAGCGCGTCCTCGATGAGGGACTCCTGGAGGTGCTGAGCATCTCGAATTACCACCGCGAAGCCGTCGATGTCGAGCTGCGCGTGACGGTCGATGCCGATTTCCACGACATCTTCGAAGTGCGGGGCTTCGAGCGGACCTCGGAGCGGCCGCTCATCGAGGTCGAGGAATCGAGCGATTCGGTGACCTTCCGGAGCCCCGGGCGGGACCAGTTGGAGCGCCGCTGCCGGGTGGGGTTCGAACCGGCGCCCTCGCGCTTCGATGGCGCCGCGACGTTCCTCCTCCACCTCGAACCGCGCGCGACACGCGACGTCGA
>JBBSKE010000160.1:0-8061 GCA_038256595.1 Tepidiformales bacterium
CGACCGCCGGCACCGCTGCGCGCTTCCTCGCGGCCTTCCTCTGCCTGGGGCAGGGCACCTACCGGCTGCACGGCACCCTGCGGATGCACGAGCGGCCCCAGGCGCCGCTCACCCGCGCACTCCGCAGCCTCGGCTACCAAATTGACAGCGAGAACGACCGGCTCCCGGCGGTGATCCACGGCGGCGAAGCTCGCCCGGGCACCTGCCGCGTCGCGATCAACGAGAGTTCGCAATTCGCCTCCGCGCTCATCCTCGCAGGCCGGCATGGCGGCTGGCAGGTCGAAATCGACGGCCAGGACGAAGAAGAGATGCCGTATGTCGAGATGACGCGGCGCATGGTCGAGACGTTCCCGGCCGACGGCGGCGTCTACCAGGTCGAGCCCGACGCCTCGGGCGGGAGCTACTTTATTGGTGCACGCGCGCTCGGCCACACGGTCGACGTGGCGCACTGGCCGGACAGCGGCATGCAGATTGACGGCGAGTTCCCGTGGTTCCTGCCGCTCCCGGAGGAGGTTTCGCGCACCCGCGACCTCGGCGACAGCATCATGACGGCGATCGTGGTCGCGCCGTTCGCGGACCACCCGGTGCGCTTCACGAACCTCGGCCGGCTGCGCGTGCAGGAGTGCGAGCGGGTCCTCGCGCTTCGCACCGAACTGACGAAATGCGGCGCGCGGGTCGAGGAAGAGGGCGACACGCTCACGGTCTACCCCTCGAAGCTGCACGGCGCCCTGATCGAGACCTACCAGGACCACCGGATGGCGATGTGCTTCGCCATCCTCGGGCTCGCGGTCGAGGGGATCACGCTGCTCGACCCCGGCTGCGTGCGAAAGACGTTCCCGAACTTCTTCGCAAAACTTGCCGCGCCGGCCCCGGCTGGGTTCGGGATGCGAATCTTCGGCCCGGACGGCGAACTGCTGACTGGCGAGGCCCTGTTAGTGTCCTGAGCCTCGAATAGTCGGAGTTCTATCGACGGAACCCAGGACACAAGCCGATTAGCCGCGGCGGGCGGCGAGCGGCTTCGGCCCCGGGAAGTTCCAGCCGCTGGCCGCGACCTGTGCCAGGCCGTCGCAGAGTGCAGCCAGGTCCGCCTTCGCCGAATCGACCGGCTGGCCATCGGCGAAGTCGCTGGAACTGAGGTAGACGCTCGTGGGGAGCGTGAGCGCGCCAAACCAGGAGAGAATTTCGCGCAGGTGCCAGTCCGCGCCGAGATAGTGATGCGTGGTGGCGCCCATGGTGACGATGGCGACCGGCTTGTTCTGCAGCGCTTCGACCGGGACGAGGTCCAGCAGGTTCTTGAGCGAGCCGGTCTGGGAGGCGCGATAGATCGGGCTGGCAATGAGCACGCCGTCGGCCGCGGCAATCTTCCCGACGACGTCCGCAGAGTCGTCCGTGAGCTTTTCGAGCGGGGTGCCGTCCGCGAAACCAACGCGATAGGTGGCGAGGTCCAGCAGCTCCGTTTCGGCGCCGGTGATGCTCGCGAGGCCGCTTTCGACGGCGCGGTGGAGGCGGCCGGGCGGGGTCACACTCCCGAGAATGGCAACGATTTTCGGCATTTCGTGGTGTCTCCTTGTCGCCCTGTCATCGTATGCCAGCGGCCGCGCGCGGGCACACGGCTCGCGATTCGAACGGCTGGATGAACAGATGATTTCGGCAACGACGCAGCCGGTTTCTTGTCGAGAGATGTTGACATTGTGGAAACGGTGAGCGGGTTACATGCAGGCACAGGCTGGCGCTGGCAGCCCGCCGGTGGAGGCGAAATGACACCTGGATTCCGCGGGTTCCCGCTGTCCGCGAGGTCGTGGGGCGGCACCGGCCGCGCGAGAGGCGCTCCCCGCAGGGATATCGCGCTGCCAACGCCGCCACGAAAACGTACACCACGAAAGTCCCGGGAGGATTCGATGTCGATTGCAACCACCACCAAGCCGCTGCACCTGATGGGCGCGGCGGAACTCGCGCCTGCGATTGCGGCGGGCGAAGTCTCGATTGTCGCGCTGGCCGATGCCCTGCTCGAACGGATCGAGAAGTACGACGGCGAGATCAAGGCCTGGGCCTACATCGACCCGGTGTATGTGCGCGAGGAGGCGACGAAACTCGCAGCCGAAGCCGCCGAAGGCAAGCTTCGCGGGCCGCTGCACGGCGTGCCGGTGGGCATTAAAGACGTGTTCGATGTCGCCGGCATGCCGACGATCGCCAACTCGAAGACGACCGAGAATGTCCCCGCCGAGACGGATTCGACGGTCGCGAAGCTGCTGCGCGAGGCGGGCTGCCTGATCATGGGCAAGACCACCACGGTCGAGTTCGCCGGCATGGGCAATCCGCCGGAGACCTGCAACCCGTGGAACCTGGAGCACACCGCTGGCGGTTCGAGTTCCGGTTCCGGCGCTGCGGTCGGCGCGCGCATGGTGCCGTTCGCCATCGGCACGCAGACCGGCGGTTCGAACAACCGCCCGGCGGCCTACAACGGGGTCACCGGCTTCAAGCCGACCTGGGGGCGCATCGGGCGGACCGGCTGCATCGCCGTCTCCTGGTCGTTGGACCACCCCGGGATCATCGCCTACAACATCGCCGACGCGGCCCTCGTTCTCTCCGTGCTGGCGAAATACGACCCGACGGACCCGACCTCGCTGATGGTCGATTCGCCGGACGCGGTCGCCCTGCCGTTCGAAGCGCCGCGCATCGGCGTGATTCGCGACTTTTTCCTCGAAAAGGCGCAGCCGGAGATGACCGCCGCGATCGAAGGGCAGGCGAAGGAGTACGCGGCAAAAGGCGCGACCGTCGAGGAAGTGGAACTGCCGGAGCTGTTCGCAGCGCTGCATGCCGCGCACCGGCTGGTGATGAGCCCCGAGGCGGCCGTCGTCCACGCCGCGCGCTACGGCCGCCGCAAGGAAGACTTTTCGACGAAGCACCTCAACGGGCTGCAGGCGTTCTCGCTCGTGCCGGCGACCTACTACCTGCAGGCGCAGCGCATCCGCCGGGCGCTCAAAGAGAATCTGCTCACGCTGTTCGACACCTACGACATCCTGCTCATGCCGACCGCTCCCGGGCCCGCGACGTTCGGACTCCAGAGCACGGGCGATGCCTCGCTGCTGACGCCCTGGAGCTTCGTCGGCTTCCCTTCGGCGTCGATCTCGGCGGGCATGAGCGACTCCGGGCTGCCGATGGGCACGCAGCTCGTCGGGGCGCCGCTGGAGGACCAGAAGGTGCTCCGCATCGCCGCCTGGGCGGAGGAGATTGGCGGCCTCCTGCCTCCGCCGCCGAACTACCCGTAACCCATCGGTCGCATCCAGCCATCGACCATGCCAACCACTCACTTCCGGGAGATTCCATGACCAGTCCTGCAGTTACGGCGCCGATACCACTTTCGAACGAAAAGCCAATCCACCTGATGGGTGCGGCGGAGCTTGCCGCTGGCGTGGCGAACGGGAGCCTCTCGCCCGTCGCCATCGCCGAAGCGTTCCTCGCACAGATCGAGACGCACGAAAGCGTCATCGGCGCTTGGGCGTACATCGACCCCGCCGCGGTCCGCGCGGAAGCTGCGATTCTCGCCGAGGAAGCTGCCGCCGGGAAGCTACGCGGCCCGCTGCATGGCGTCCCGGTTGGCCTGAAGGACATCTTCGACGTCGCGGGGATGCCGACGATGGCGAATTCGAGGACGACCGAGTCGACCCCGGCCGCCAAAGACTCTGCAGTCGCCCGCAGACTGCGGGAGGCTGGCTGCCTGATCATGGGCAAGACCACCACGGTCGAATTCGCCGGCATGGGCGCCACGGCGGCGACGAAGAACCCCTGGAACCTCGCGCACACGCCCGGTGGTTCCAGCACGGGCTCCGGGGCGGCCGTCGGCGCACGCATGGTCCCATTCGCGATTGGCACGCAGACCGCCGGCTCGAACCTTCGCCCCGCGTCCTACAACGGCATCAGCGGCTACAAGGCGACTTACGGCCGCATCCCACGGACCGGCTGCATCGCGCTTTCGTACGGCATGGACCACCCGGGCCTGATTGCGTACTCGATCGAAGACTGCGCGCTCATCGCCTCGGTACTCTCTGGCCGAGACGAAACGGACGACTTTTCGCTCTACGAGCCGCCGCCCTCCGCCGAAATCCAGCCGCTGGCGGCTCCTCCGCGCATCGGCGTCGTGCGCGAGTTCTTCTACGAGAACGCCGAGCCGGAGATGGTCGCGGCGCTGGAAGCGCTCGCCGAGAAGTATCTTGAGCATGGCGCGACGGTCGAGGAATTGACCCTGCCCGCGCTGTTCAAGGCGCATGCGGCCGCGCACCGCTTCGTCCTCAGCCCGGAGGCGACGGTGGTCCACTCGAAGCGCTACGCAGCACACAAGGAGGATTTCTTTCCGCGCCACCGGAACAGCCACGAGGCGTTCTCGCTGGTGCCGGCGACCTACTACCTTCAGGCCCAGCGCATCCGCCGGGCGCTCCATATCGAACTGACGAAGCTCTTCGACACCGTGGATATCCTGCTTCTACCGATCGCTCCCGCGGGCGCACCGGAGGGCCTCGGCGCGACTGGCAACGCGACTTTGCTGACGCCCTGGAGCGTAGTCGGCTTCCCGGCTGCCGCCATTTCCGCCGGCTTCGACAAGAATGGGATGCCGATGGGCGCCCAACTCGTCGGGCCAGCGCTCGCGGACGACCAGGTGCTGAGCATCGCCGCCTGGGCCGAACGCATCGGCGGATTGCTCCCGCCTCCGCCAGGGTTCGAGTAAGCGCGGGTTGCTTGACGACGACGCTACGGTTCGAATTCTTCGTTCAGCGCGTCGACGACCTGGAAGATGTCGCCAGTTTCGTAAAAGTTAACCGCGATGAGATTCGGGAGGCGGCCACGCTCTTGCTGGCACTGCGTTGCGCGCCCGTGGAGCAGGTCGAAGGCGTTCGCTTCCTGGGCGTCGCGCGGCGTGGGCGAGGACCGTGAGATCCAGTGATTCAGGAGGAAGAACGGGCTCTCCTCTTCTCCCCGGAAGGGGTCGCAGCTGAATTCGGTGGCCGAACGGAAGCTGTAGGGCGTGTCCTGGATGAGTTCGAAGGCGGAGTGATACCACGCCGGCGCCGCCGGGTCATCGAGGTTCTCAGAGAAAACGACCACCCGGCGGCCGGATTCGATCATTTCGCGCAGCGTGGGCATGGGCGCCCCCGGCGCCAGCGTGTAGACGTAGTCGATGAGCCTCGTCCGCTCGAACGAGGCTACGACGGCTGCGGGCTCGACGTAATCCTGGAGCACCATGAGCACGACTTCGTGGGGATTTTCGTTCAGGAACGAGGTGAGCTGCGACATCACGCGGTCGAAGGGTGTGGCGCCGAGTTCGCAATAGCCGTGACAGAGATAGAGGGCCGGGGTGCTCCCTGCCGGGATCGGGCCGTAGGCATTGGCGAGGTTGAGCGCCGAGGCAAGCGCTGCGGGGCCGAACCAGGGCTCCAGCCGCTCGGTGACCGTCGCAGTCGAAGGGTCCGTGCGAACGCCGCGGTTCGTGGCATAGCCGTAATAGACGTCGACGAGCAGGCCGCGCACACCATCTTCGAGCTGCCGACGAATGGGATGGATGTGCTCGGCGAAGTACCAACCGGGCTCTTCGGCCGCTCCCATAGAGTTATGGGTCGCCGCGAACACCACTTCGCCGAGCCGCCGATCGCAGAGTTCGGCCATGCCGTTGCAAGATTCGATGGCGACCACCGCATTGGCCGAATCGGCGCGAAGGGAGTCGCGGTTCGTCCAGAAGACCAGGCCGACCACGGCCAGCCCGGTGACCAGGCCGCCGGCCGCGAGCACCCGGGGTAGCGCTTCCTCGACTGCATCGCGGGGCGAATCGGCGCGTCGCGGTGAACGCTCGCGGGCGAGTCCGAGGCCACGCAGCATCTCCGTTCCGCCAAGATAGACAAGCGTCAGGCCGCCCGCGCGCGCGAGCACTTCGACGGTCGAGACCGGCGATATGAGGAGCAGGACTCCGAGCGTGGCGAGTCCGCCGGAGAAGACGGCGCGGCCGGCGCGAGTGGCCCAGGCGGATTCGAACCAGCGGCCGATACCCACGAGCCGGTCGGTTGCCGGCTTAGTCGCGATGAGACTTGAAGCGACGATGGCAGCGAACATCCCGGCCAGCGCCTGGACCCACATCCACCAGACCAACTCTTCGGCGTAAATCTCCCAGGCGGCGGCAACGGCATCGCCGAGAACGGCATCGCCACCGATCCGGTGGCGCAGGATCTCCGCGGTCAGTGAGACTCCCAGCCAGGCGAGAATCGCGCAGGCGACGAGCGCAACCCCTGTGATCGTCACCGCACGCCGAATCGAGCCGCCGACAAGCGCGCAGCCAGCAAAAGAAGCGAGTGCGACTGCCAGCAATAGCCATCGCAGGGCCGAAAGCTGGCGGTCAAACTCGGCGATCCGGGTGCCGGTGCTGCGGGTGGCGATTTCGATCGCGCCGGTGTCGGGGCCGCCCGGTATGCGACCGGCGAGTTCGGCGTCATACGCGCGAACCGCCGCAACGGCGACCGTCATGATATCGCTGAGGTTCAGGATCAGGGTGCGCTGCTCGGTTTCGAACACCGTGCGGTGCAGTTCGCGGGCCGCAGCCGCCATGATGCCGTCAAAGGCCTTGCTCTGGAGGGCCGTATCGACCACCGTCTCGATCAGCGGCCGGGCGGAGACCAGGTCTGGCTGCTGTTCGATGACCTGGTCGACAACGACCTTTCGCACTTCACTGCGGACCTCGTCCCGGCGAAGGACCTTAACGGCGGTGCCGGCGAAGCGGTCATCATCGTAGATCACGTCCGCTGCCCACGTTCGGATGACGGCAAGCGTCAGGCAGAGTGCGCCGAGCGCCCCGAGCACGAGGGTAAGAGCAGCGCGAGAGATGCCGGTGAAGTGACGCACAGCGGATGCCCTGACGGTCTTTGTCGGATCGATAGTAGGCGAGATCGGACGTAGGAATGCGGGTCAGCAGGCGGGTCTGCCGGGGTTCGTGGCACGCGGAGATACCGGCTCCACCGCCTGGAATTACCGGTACACTTGGAGGAACCGAAACGAGGAGCCTCCCGTGACCTTCGACCGCATGATCACGCCCTCGCCCGCGCGCCCGGGCGGGTTACGAACGAGATGAGCATCGAACGGCGCCGCATTGGGCGAACGGACATCGAGGTAACCGCGCTGGGTTTCGGCGGCGGCCCAATTGGCAAGGCGCCGAACGGGATGTCCGTGTCAGATGCGCACGCGGTCCTCGATTCGGCCTGGACTGCCGGGATTCGCTACTTCGATACCGCGCCCCTCTACGGGCTCGGGCGCAGCGAACAGCGGCTCGGTTCGAAGCTGGTAACCTTCCCGCGAGACGAGTTCGTCCTTTCGAGCAAGGTCGGCCGCCTGCTGATCCCAGACCCCGACCACGCGGATGGCGAGAACCTGAAGGTGCAGTACGACTACAGCTTCGAGGGTGCGCGCGCCTCCTTCGAGCGCAGTCTTGAACGCCTCGGGCTGGAGCGAATCGACATCCTCCTCTGCCACGACATCGACCGCTGGACGCATGGCGAGGCCCAACCCGGGATCTATGAGCAGGCCGCGGGCGGAATCCTGCGGGCACTCGGCGACCTCCGGCGGGAGGGCATCATCGGCGCCTGGGGGCTGGGCGTGAATGAATCCGCGGTCTGCAGCCGCGTGCTCGAAGCGTTCGAACCGGACTGCTTCCTGCTCGCCGGGCGGTTCACCCTGCTCGAACAGGCGCCGCTCGATGACCTGCTCCCGAAATGCCTCGAACGCGGCGTGTCGATCATCATCGGCGGGCCATACAACTCGGGATTGCTCGCGGTCGACGACCGGGATGACGCCACCTATGACTACAAACCCGTCGACGACGAGCGCTGGGAGCGGGCGCAACGCATCCGCGCCATCTGCGAATCGCACGGCGTCGATATCCGGGCGGCGGCCCTACAGTATCCCCTGCGCCACCCGGCGGTCGCGGCGGTCATCCCCGGCGCCTGGCGAATCGAGGAAGTCGAGGCGAACGTCTCCTTCGTCCAGGTGGAGATTCCCGACGCCCTCTGGGACGACCTCGACGCCGCC
>JBBSKE010000161.1:0-8048 GCA_038256595.1 Tepidiformales bacterium
CGAACCCGAACCCGACCAGCTCGGTCCGCAGCAGGTCATCCAGATGATGTCGGTCGACCCGCTCGAAATCGAAGTCGGCTACGGGCTCATCTCGATCGTCGATGAGCAGTCTGGTGGCGGCCTCCTGCGCCGAATCACGATGATTCGCCGCCAGATTGCACTCGACTACGGGCTCGTCGTGCCCACGGTTCGAGTCCGCGACAACCTCCAGCACGCGCCAAACGCCTACGTCGTCAAACTGCGCGGGGTCGAAATCGCTCGCGGCACGCTCGTGCCGGGCCAGTTCCTGGCGATGGATCCCGGCACCGCCGAGGGCGATGTCCCCGGCACGGAGACGCGCGAACCTGCCTTCGGGCTCCCCGCCACCTGGATCCAACCCGGCCACCGGGAGCGCGCGGAACTCCTCGGCTACACCGTGGTCGATGCCGAATCTGTGCTCGCGACGCACCTCACGGAGCTCATCAAGCGCTTCGCCCCGGACCTTCTCAGCCGCCAGGACACCCAGGCGCTGCTCGAAAACCTGCGCGGGGAGTACCCGGCGCTCGTCGAAGAGCTCGTGCCCAGCACGCTCACGGTCGGCGAAGTGCAGGAGGTGCTCCAGAACCTGCTCGCCGAGCGCATCTCCATCCGCGACCTCGTCACCATCTGCGAGGCGCTCGCCACCCACGCTCGAATCACGCGCGATATCGACCTCCTGACCGAGTACGCCCGCGCCGCCCTCGCCCGCCAGCTCAGCCGCCAGTACGCCGACGACAGCGGCACCCTCCATGTGATCACGGTGACGCCGCGCACCGAAGAGGAGATCGCCGGGTCCGTCCAGCAGATGGACCACGGGAGCACGATTGCCCTCGCGCCAGGCCGCGCCCAGCAGCTCGTCATGGCCATCAGCGGCGAAGTCGAACGTGCGGCGTCGATGGGCCGCGACCCGATCATTCTCTGCTCGTCCCGCATCCGGCTCGCCCTGCGACGCCTGATCGAGCGGCGGCTCCCCAACGTCACGGTGCTTTCCTACGCCGAGATAACGCCCCAGACCACCGTCGAAGCGACGGGCAGCATAGAGCTCTGAGAGGTTCGTAGATGGAAACCAAACGCTTTATTGGCAACGACATGACGCGCCTCTACGACCGGGTGAAGAAGGAGCTCGGCCGCGACGCCGTCATCCTTCGCACGCGGACGCTTGAGCGCGACGGCGGCCCCCCGCTGATTGAGCTGGTAGCGGGCCCGCCGGCACCCGAAAGCGAGCGCCTCGACCTCGAAATCCAGCGCACGCTCTTCGATTCGGTTGGTTCGCGGCTCGCCAGCACCGGGAAGATGACCGTTCCCGAACTCGAAGCCATCCTCGCCGAGCAGGCCGGCCCTGCGCGCATTTCGCGTGCGGTCGCTGAGCAGCCACGGCCAATTGCCACCCGCCCCGCACCAATGCCCGTTTCGTTCGCGAACCACGAGGCAGACGAGCCTCTGGACGACGGTGTGCGGCCCCTTCTCCCCGTCCTGACACGCATCAATCGCGAGGCGAGCCAGCCGCCGCCGCCACCACCAGCCGCGGCGTTCCCTGGCGTTCGTTCGCGCTCGCCCGGCAGCGCCGCGATGGCCACCCAGCTCCAATCGGCGAACCTCACGCCCGCCGCCATCGAGATCATCCTGCGCGAAGCGCCGGGCGAAACAAACCCGGCGCGCGCCATCGCCGCCGTCCTCGACGCACGCGAGGTGACCTTCCCCGAGGCCGACTCGACCGGGATCGTGACCGTTCTCGGCCCAGCTGGCAGCGGCCGCACAACCGCCCTGATGAAGATGGCGCTCGATTGCGCTGATTCTGGCCGCGAGGCGATCCTCGTGGCGGCCGATTCGCAGCGCATGGGCGCCCGCCAGCAGCTCCACGCCTTCGCCGAAGCGGCCGGGCTCGAAATCCTCGATGCCTTCGATGCGCGCCAGGTGGCCGCACATGCAGCTCGCGTGGCGCGCGGCGCCTGCCTGTTTGTGGATGTCCCCAGCGGCGGGTTCGAAGCGCCGCCGCTGCCGGGAGTCGTGAACTATTCCTATCTCGCCGTGCCCGCGCACTGGCAGGGAGCCGCCCTCGAAGCGGCCGTCGATTCCCTCTCCGAGGCGACCTTCGATGGCTGCATTCTCACCTTCACCGACCTCGCGCCGTCGCTCTCTGCGGCCCTTTCGCTCGTCATCGATTCGCCGCTTGGCCTCGCGTTTGCCTCCGCCAGCCGTGATGTCGGCGACGGCATGGGCGAATTAGATGCGACGCGTCTTTCATACGGGTTATTCCCACTGCTTAACGGGGAGTCAACGAATGGGAATCTCATTGCCACGGCCTGAGAATCCATTTCAGGAACAGGGCCTTCGCCCTGGACTCACCCTCTCATTACGGGTCAATACGGGAGATACAGTGACGAACAGCATCACCCTCGTGGACGAAATTGGCGACCAGTGCCTCTCTGTCCTGCGCAGCATGTCGAAGCTGCCGGCGAACGCACTGCCGTCGGGGGCTCCAGTCCGAGCCACTTATTACCACGATGGCAAGCGCTGGGGATTCGTCTCCAGCGTGCTGCCGAGCCGTCATCCCGAACTCGAGTTCCTGGCCATGCCAACCGCGGTCGAACCCGACGAGCGGCGCGGCGCCTATCGCCTCGCGACCGCCTATCGGCCCATCGAGCTCTTCCGGCTCGTGGTCCAGGGTGCTTCCGGCGTGGACCTCGCTCGAATTACGACGGTCGTCGACATCTCCGAGATGGGGGCCTGCCTGAGCACGCGGGCCACGATTGCCGTTGGCGAGCGCCTGGGCATTCGGTTCGAACTCCCGAACAAGGCTGAAATCACGGCACGAATGGTCGTCCGTTCGATTCAGCCGCCAGCTCCTGGACTGCGCAACCACCGCATTCACTGTGAGTTCCTCGCCATTCCGGCCGAGACTCAGTCGGCGATCGCCCGCTTCGTGATGGCCCGGCAGGTCGAACTCAGCAGGAGCGGCCAGATATGAACTTTGTTCCCTACACGGTCGCTCGGTACGGCATCTACGCAGCAAGCGTGGTCGCCATTCTGAGCATCTTGATCGGCCGCCAGGCGGGCGCGTCGTTCGATTTCCTTCTCCTCCGCTCGGTCGCCGTTTTCGTCATTGTGACGGCGCTCGGGTTGGCTGCCGAGGCAATCCTCTCCGTCGATGGGCCACGAGCGCCCCACACAGCGACAAACGCTGTCGCAGCCATCGATTCTCCCGACACCTCTCCCGAAAGAAGTACTGAATGAGCTCCCAAACTTCCAGCGCAACGGTCCCTTTCGACCCTCGCAGCATCGACCGCGACGCCGCGATTCGCCAGTACGCCCCGCTCGTGAAGTACGTTGTTGGCCGACTCGCCATTGGCCTCCCGGCGATTCTCGACTACGAGGACATCCTCAGCTACGGCACCATCGGCCTGATTGAGGCGATGGACCGCTTCGATGGCAGCAAGGGCGTCAAGTTCGAGACCTACGCCATCAGCCGCATCCGAGGCGCCATCATCGATGCGCTCCGTTCGCTCGACCGGCTCCCGCGCTCGGTTCGCCAGAAAGTGCGCAAGCTCGAGGGGATTAACACCGCGCTCGTCGCCGACCTCGGCCGCGAACCGACCGACGCCGAAGTCGCCGAGCAGATGGGCATGACCGTCGAGGCCTACCACCAGACGCTCGTCGATGCCAGCTGGGTCACTGTCTCGCTCGATGGCCTCATGGAACGCGACGACGATGATGGCGGCTCCGGCAGCTCCGATATGCCCGCCGACCCGGGCCAGCAGGACTTCACCAAGCGCCTGGAGAAGAAGCAGCTCCTCGAAGCCCTTTCCGGGGCGATCAAGACGCTCCCCGAGCGCGAATTCCTCATCGTCGGCCTCTACTACAAAGACGAGATGACGATGAAAGAGATTGCGCAAATCCTCGAAATCTCCGAATCCCGCGTCTGCCAGCTTCATGGCCGCGCGCTCAGCCGGCTCCGTGTTCGCCTCGCCCGCGAGCGCAACGCCGCCTGATCCACTCCCCCACTCCTCACGAAAGGCACCATGTTCATGAACGACGCTATCGTCCTCCTCTCGGTTTCTCAGATTGTCTGCCTGGGCGGGTTGGCCCACCTCTACCTGCAGATCCAGGGGATGGACCGTGGAAAGCGCCGTCGCCCGGTCCGCTCGATGCGCGCTCAGCCGATCGAACAGCCGGTGCAGATGCACGAAATCGTTACCCGCGCGAAGGCTGCTCCTTCGCCAGTAGCTACACAGATGGCCGCGCAGATGGCCGTTCCCGTTGCCACGCGCATGGCCGAACTTGGCGTCGATGTCGCCACCATGGCGCGCCGCATGAACAAGAGCGAAGAAGAAGTGCGGCTCATGCTGCGCCGCCAGGCGGCCCGTTCGTAATGCCACGCCTTGCCATCTTCCTGCTAGCTGCCCTGCTGGTTGCCACTTCTCTCCCTGGCCGGCTCACGCCAGCGCACGCCAACGGTGTGCCGCAGCTCGTGAAGCTCACCTACCTCGACGGGATCTCCAACTGGGGCCCTACGACCGGAGAAGGCGTGCTCGAATTCAGCTTCGCCGAGGCATACGCGAAGGTGGACGTGAAGAATCTCGTCCCGCAGGAGGGGTTCACCTACGATGGGTGGCTCTCCAACCCGGATGGCGATGCCCTGTTCGTGGGCGAAATCGCGGTCGATTCGGCGGGCATCGGCAAGTTCGAAGGCTCGCTCGCGGACCTGGAAAAGTACGACTACAACGTCTTCGTTGTTGCCGCGAGGCCGGCCGGCACAGCCGTCCCCGCGAAGATCCCGGGGGAAAAGTCGATCGCCGGGCGGTTCACCGTCCTTGGAGATTCGGGCGAAGCAAGCACCTCTGCCGATATTCGCCCGGCAACCCTGCCCGAGACCGGGGAGAAGGCCGAATCGCCCCTCCAGGCGAACAGCGGCCGCATCCTCTATGTCCTCGCCGTCATGGCTGTTGCCAGTGGCGCCGTCTTCACCATTCGCCGCATCCAACGGGGGCGTGCCACATGATTAAGGGACTCTATTCCTCATTCACCGCGATGGAAGCCGCCTGGAAATACCAGGATGTGCTGGCGAACAACATCGCCAACGCCAACACCGTCGGCTACAAGCGCGAAGTCGGCTCGATGCAATCCTTCCCGGATGTGCTGCTCTCCCAGCAGTCCGCCGTGCCCTCGCCCATCGCTGCCCGCATCCAGGGCATCGTTGGGCAGATCGGCACCGGCAAGTTCGTCGCCGAATTCTCCACGGACTTCAGCGCCGGTAACTTCCAGCAGACCGGAGAAGAGCTGGACCTCGCGCTCGATGCGGGCTTCTTTGCCGTGCAGGGCCCCGATGGCCAGCCCTTTTACACCCGCGCCGGGCGGTTCCAGCGCGATTCGAACAACGACCTCGTGACCACTGCGGGGTTCCGCGTCCTCGATGAGGATGGCGCGCCCATCAACCTGGGCAACGGCCCGGTGACCATCTCCGGCGATGGCAGCGTCATCTCCGCCACCAACCAGCAGGTTGGCCGCCTCCAGGTGGTCGATTTCACGCCTGGCGAGCTTCGACGCGCCGGCGAAGCCTATTTCCGCGCCACGAACGGCGGCGAACAGATCAACGGCGGCGTTCGCCAGGGCTTCATCGAACGGTCGAACAGCGAACTGACCGAGGATATGACCGCGATGGTGGCCGTGCAGCGCACCTACCAGGCGAACCAGTCCGTCCTCTCCCAGCTCGACCAATCGCTCGAACTGGCGACCGCGCAGCTCGGACGCTGGAGGTAATCGATGACCACCATTCTTGGCGCCTCCGCCAGCGGCATGATGGCCGCGCAGCGCACCGTCGATAGCATCGGCAGCAACATCGCCAACTCCCAGTCGACCGCCTACAAACGCGAGCGCCTCCTCGCCGAAGGCATGCCCGACCCGGTCCAGGACCCTCAGCGTGCTCGCCTGGGCGTCTCCGTCACCGAATCGGACCTCATCTTTGCCGTTGGCACCGCAGTTGCCACCGGCGACCCCCTGAACTTCGCCATCAATGATGACGCTTACTATCGTGTGACCACCAATTCCGGAGAGACCGCATACACCCGCAACGGCAACCTCGGCGTCGACCCGGCGGGGCAGGTCACGCTCTTCGGGCAGCAGCTCGACCCGCCGATTGCCGTCCCGCCCGGGGCGCGCGCCGTGCAGGTCGGCTCCGATGGCAACATAACGGCCGTCGATCAACAAGGAAATACGCTCCAGGCGGGAGAAATTACACTTTTCCGCTTCAGTAATCCGAAAGGGCTCCGAGATATAGGGGGAGGCCTCTATACAGAGAGCGCAAACTCAGGCGATATCTTCGGTGGGAGGCCCGGTGTTGGTGAATTTGATGCATTACTCACCGGCTTCCTCGAAGGGTCGAACGTCGATATTGCCGACGAAATGACCCAGATGATGATCGCTCAGCGGATTTATACCGCGAACGCAAAGTCATTCAGCATCGGCGATGACATGCTGCGCATCGCCACACAGATAACCCGATAGGGGGCGCGATATGAGTCGCATCGATGGTATGAGTACCCTCGGCACTTCCAGGACCCAGGCAGGGTCCGCAAGCGGTGTCGCAGAAGCCTCCTCTCGCTCTTCGCGGAGTGCGGCAGGCGCAGACCCGCTCGCCGGCCCCCAGGACAAGATTTCGCTCTCCGGGCGAAGTCGCGTGGTGGCCGAGGCAACCGCCGAAGTGAACAATGCTCGTGAAGTCCGCTCCGAAAAGGTCGCCGCGCTCAAGGCGTCCATCGCGAACGGCACCTACAGCGCCGATCCGATGCAGCTTGCCACCCGCATGCTCTCCAGCCTGCAGGTCTGACCATCATGACCACCGAACGCCAGGCGCTGCTCCACGAACTGCTCGGAACGCTCCTCAAAGAAGAAGAGCTGCTCGCGCGGCTCTCCGGACTTTCCCAGGTCCAGCGCCAGGCGCTCATCAACTCCCAGTTCGCCGCCATCGAATCGATCAACGATGAGATGATCGCGACCGCAAACGAACTCCTTCCCTTGGAACAGATGCGCATCACCGTCATCGAACAGCTAGGCGTGGCCACCCTCTCGGAAGCCGCAGCGCTTGCCGATAATCTCGGCGTGGCCGGCTTCGCCCAGGCCCAGAAACGGTTGCTCGCAGCAGCCACCGATTTCCGCAGCGGCCAGGAACAGAACGCCTCGCTCGTGCTCCACGCCATCCGCCTGCGCGACCGCTGGATGAATTTCCTCGGCGGCAAGACCACACCGACCTATGGCGCCGGTGGCAAGCGCGAAGTGACCCAGCAACGCCAGATCGTCTCCAGGACGGCCTGAGCGACCCGGAGGAACCCCGTGGGAATGTCTATCGGCCTGAACACGGCAGTCCTCGCCCTACGCGCGCACCAGCTCGCCGTCGACGTCGCTTCGAATAACATCGCGAACGCCCAGTCGCCCGGTTACTCCCGCCAACGAGTGCTCCTCCGGCCCCTCGTCCTCGGCGGCGCCTATAGCGCGCCGACTGGCCTGCTCGCGAACCCCGGCGCAGGAGTCGATGCCAGCGACCTCCACCGCGTACGCGACACCTTTCTCGATTTCCAGGCGCGAACAGCCCTCGGCAGCGACGCCCAGTGGCAGGCAAACGCAGCCGCCCTGCAGCGCGCCGAACTCTCCATTGGCGAGCCTTCCGAAACCGGCCTCGCCGCCTCCATGAGCCAGTTCTGGAGCGCCTGGCACGATGTTGCGAACACGCCGTCGTCGCCCGCCGCCCGTTCGACCCTGCTCAATGCCGGTTCCGCGCTCGCCGGCAAGTTCAAGGCGATCCGCTCCGACCTTGTTGCCCAGCGCGGCGACCTCGATGTCCAGGTGACCGATATCGCCCGCCAGGTGAACGACGCCTCGACCGCAATCGCCACCCTGAACGTGAAAATCGCCCAGTTCGAAGCCGGCGGCGCTGAAGCCAGTGACCTCCGCGACCGCCGCGATGTCCTGCTCGACAACCTCTCCAAGCTCGGCAACATCACCTACAGCGAGCAGCCTGACCACACGGTCACGGTCCA
>JBBSKE010000162.1:0-8045 GCA_038256595.1 Tepidiformales bacterium
AAGCCGCCGGGTACGATGCCTTCGTTCAGCGCCGCCCGGACATTCGCGCACGGTCGATCGTTTTGGTGCGTCCGATGTCTTCTGCTCTATGAGCAACCTTCAGCTAGCGAAGAGTGGTAACGGGATGGCCTTTGGAGTCGCGCCTTACGCACGGACGGAGTCACTCACATGGCGGGAAGACGTCGGCGGCCATCGGTTGTCCCAGCGCCCGGAGCCGGCACGCGTTGGGACGTTTACTCGGCGATTCCCGCTGCGCCGCGCGCAATACTCGACATAGGCTGCGGTGAAGGGCGCTCATTCGAGCCTTACGGTGCAAAAGGCACCCGCTTGGTTGGCGTAGATTCCACTGGCCGCGCGAGTCATGGCACCTGGGGAAAGTCGAACGGGTGCTCGATCGGGCGACTCTTGGGCGCGCCAACGACTTCCTCCTTGGGTCCTACACGGTGACGGCGCGCCCTTAGGCACGACCTCAGCCGGGCGCCTGGGCGTCACCTGGTGGAATTGCTCTAGAGAGAGCCCAGACTGCCGCTCACTCTAGGCGTCGCATAGCGGGCACGAAGACCGCGATCAGGAGCATCGCCAACGCCAGCAGTGCCGCCAGGCCACCGATTGCGAGCTGGGGGCCGAGGAATTCCGCGAGAATCGCGATAACGAAGGTGCCGACCTGCACGAGGCTGAACTGCATGAACCAGACTGCCTGCACGCGCCCGCGATACTCCTCATCGGAGTAGGCCTGGATGAGCACCTGCCCGATCGCCATTCGCCCCGCCTGCGCCGCGCCGATGATGACCATGATCGGCAGCGTGATCCAGTAATTGGTCGAAATTGCGAACGCGGTAATACTCACGCCGAGCAGTGCGCCCCAGAAGAGCATAAGTTTCCCGCGCCCCCTGGAGGCAGCCGATGCGACGCCAATCGAACCAGCGATTGCACCGACTCCCTGCACGCTCTGGAGCATGCCCTGTTCGAACGCGCCACGATTCAGCACGTCGCTGACGAAGCCGGGCAGCAGCATCGTGTACGGCATTGCAACGACGACAATGAGGAAGTTCACGAGGATGAGCATGCGAATAGTGGGGTCGCGGGCGACATATTTCATGCCGTCCCCGAGGTCCTTGAGGCCGTTCGAACGCTTGCCACTCGCAATTCGGCGACTCGCCGCCGCCTTTCCTGCCGCCGATTGGTTGAACCCGTAGAGTGGCTTGCTGGGAAGGCGCATGGTGAGGACCATCGCGAGCAAGTACATGCCCGTCATGAATGTGAAGACCGATGACGGGCTGAGCGCCGCAATCATGAACCCGGCCAGTCCCGGTGCGACCAGCTGGGTGAACGTCTGCCCGGATGAGTTGATGCCAATGGCGTTCATCAGCCGGTCGCGCGGAACAAGGTCCGAGATCATGGACTGGCGCGACGGGAACATCACCGAGTTCACGCCACCCTGGAGAATCGCGCTCGCGAAGAGGTGCCAGAACTCCAGCTCAAGTCCCCAGAAGCCGGCTGCTAAGACCGCGAGTACGCCAGCATTGACGGCGTTGTACGCCTGGGCGACCTGGATCACGGTCTTCTTCGGCGCTCGATCCGCGACGACGCCGCCGATGGGCGCAAAGATGAGACCGGGGATCGCGTTCGCCAGTGCCATCGTTCCGAGCGCCGCGAACGAGCCCGTCAGGTGGAAGACCAGCCAGCCGCGGACGACCAGCTGCATCTGCATCGAGGTGAATTGCGCGACGTTGCCAAAGAACAGCAGGCGGAAGTTCGCGTCTTCGAGGATCGAACCGAACGTCCGACGTGCCCAGCCGAGAGGTGGTGCGGGAGCCGCACTGCTCGGTGGGATCTCAGGCGTTTCGGGGGTTCCGGTGGGTTCGCTCATCCGCAGTGCTTATCCGCCTGTTCGCGGAGGCTCGGTAACTCGCGGGGCAAAATCGCCATACCCACCATCAACTGCGCGTCCGCCGGGCAAAGTCGCCCGGCGCCTGAGTCACTATGCCCATCGCCACGGCTATGACCAAGGTTAACGGCTGGTGATCGGGGCCCGCGAACTCAGGTATGGTTCGAATCAACCTGTGCCTGTGATGCTTCGACGGGCGGGACGTTATATCGATATGCGACCACTCTCTCGCAGGATGACTCCGGTGCGCCGCCGCGTGCTGCGGGCTGCGCTGGCCTCCTTCGCGCTGGCCGCGGCTTTCGTTGTGGTCCTGCACGTGACGCCGATCGACCAGCCAGCATCCCGCATGCAAGCGCCTGGGACGGTCGTCCTCGCCGCCGATGGGACCGCCCTGCAGCGCGACACGAGTGACGGGATCCGCATCCCCGTGGCTCTCGACGAGGTGGCGCCGGCCGTCATTGCCGCCACCATCGCCGCCGAAGACCAGCGGTTCCGCGACCACCCGGGCGTCGATCCGATCGCCATCGTCCGGGCGATGCTGAACCCGGGCTCAGGCTCGGGCGCATCGACGATCACACAGCAATTGGCGCGGCGCCTGTACCTCGGCGAAGAACCTGGGCCGCTGCCGGTGCGCAAGCTGCGCGAGGCCCTCGTCGCGATGCACATGGATGCCAAGCTTTCGAAAGATGACGTCCTCGCCGCATACCTGAACGATGTTCCGTATGGCCGTGCAACCTATGGCATCGAGGCGGCCGCCCGCGTCTACTTCGGCGTCGCGGCGGCGGACCTCGACCTTGCGCGGGCCGCCTTCCTCGCGGGCCTGCCGCGCCAGCCCTCGCTCGGTTCGGAGGAGCACTTCGAACAGGCGCGGGTTCGCCAGCGCTACGTCCTCTATCGACTGGTCGATGACGGCAAAATCACCGCCGAGGCGGCCGATGCTGCCTTCGCCACGACCATCCATGTCCTCCCGGAGGTCGCGCCTCCGCTCGCGCCACACTTCGTCACCTACGCCCTGGCGGAGCTCGCACAGGAGCGGCCGGACCTCGCCGGGCGGCGCGACCTCATCATCGAGACCACCCTCGACGCCGGGCTCCAGTACGAAGCCGAACGCATCGCAACCAATCGACTGGCCGAACTGCCGTCACTGAGCGGCGCGTCAGCAGCGGTAGTCGTGCTCGAACCCGGCAGCGGGCGCATCCTCGCGATGGTTGGCAACGCCACGGCGATCGGCCCCGGCGGCGACATCAACATGTCCACGGCGCCGCGCCAGCCGGGTTCGGCCCTGAAGCCGTTCCTCTACGCGCTCGCCCTCGAAGAAGGGATGACCGCCGCGACCCAGGTGCTCGATGTGCCGGCTACCTTCTCCGACGGCGCCGAAACCTACGCGCCGATTAACTACGACCGGCACTTCCGAGGGCCGGTGAGCCTGCGGGTGGCGCTCGCCTCGTCGCTCAATGTCCCGGCGGTTCGTGTGCTCGACGAGATCGGCGTCCGGGCATTCCTCGGCGTTGCTCAGCGCTTCGGCCTCGGGACCCTGCGCGATGCCGAGGCCTATGGGCACTCCATCGTCCTCGGCGGCGGCGACGTGCGATTGCTCGACCTCACCGGCGCCTACGGAGTGCTCGCGGCGGGCGGGATGCGGACTGAATCGTACGCGGTCCAGCGAGTTCGCGATGGCAGCGGCAAGGTCCTCTTCGAACGGCCGGCCGCGGCGCCCGCGAGCGTTGTCACTCCCCAGGTCGCCTGGCTCATCGGGGATATCCTCCGCGACCCGGATGCGCGCGCACCCGGCTTCGGCTATGGCACGGCCCTCGATGCGGGCGTTCCCGCGAGCGTCAAAACCGGCACGACGACCGAATTTCGCGACAACTGGACGGTCGGCTACACGGCTGACCGCGTCGTCGGCGTCTGGGTCGGCCACGAGGACAACCAGCCGATGGCGGGCGTCTCCGGCGTGACCGGCGCGGCGCCCATCTGGCGCGACATCATCGAATCCGCGAGCGCCGGGACCTCGGTGAGTGTCCCATTGGTGCCAGCGGGGCTCGTTCGAGCTGCGGTCTGCTCCCCGACCGGGTTGCTCCCAGGGACTGCCTGTCCGTCGCCGGGGAGCGAGTGGTTCCTCGCCGGGACCGAGCCGACCGCAGTCGAGAGCTACTACGTTCGCGACAGCAGCGGCGCGCTCCTCGTGAATCCGCCGGCCGAAGCGCGCGCCTGGGCCATCGACGCCGGTCTGCGCGTCGCTCCGGGGAGAGTCGGCGGCTCATCGGGCGCTTCGAACATCGTCATCCACCAGCCGTCAGATGGCGCGATCGTTTACCTCGCGCCCGAGACCGGCGCCAACGACCTCCTCATTCGCGCCACCTCCGGCGATTCGGCGACGGTCACGTTCACGATCGATGGCCTCCCGGCTGGCGAATTTGCCTCTGGCGTCCCGTTCCTCTGGAAGATGACGCCGGGCCAACACACGCTCGAAGCTGCGGGCGGCCCAGGCCCCCCGGCCCGCGTCACGTTCGAGGTCAAATCGCGCTAAAAGGCGCAGAATGGACCGGGGAGCTGTGACACATAGCGGGTTCTCACGTTGTAGCCCGTGAATGAGCACTCTCCAGGGCGTTACCTCCATGCTGCATGCAAGCCCCGTAACGGGAGCAATCGATTGGTCGACGGTGTACCAGGCGGAGTTACCCCGTGTTCTCAATTTCTTCCGCTACCGGGTGGGTGACCTGGCGACTGCCGAGGACCTCACCGCGGTGACCTTCGAAAAAGCGTGGTCGCGGCGCGATCACTACGACGATCGCGGCAAATTCGCGGCGTGGTTGATGACCATCGCCCGCAACGTCGCGACCGACCACTTTCGGAGACGAAAATCGACGGTCGTCCTGGAGGCTGCGCTCAACCACGCCGATACCTCCGACCCGGCCGCCGAAGTCGAGCGCAAAGAGCAACGCTTCCGCCTCTCTTCGATGCTTTCGCGCCTGCCTGAGCGGCAGCAGGAGCTTATCGCGCTGAAATACGGCGCCGAACTCACGAATCGTGAGATTGCGAAGCAGCTGGACCTCACGGAGAGCAACGTGGGGACGCTCCTGCACCGACTCATCACCCAACTCCGCAGCGAATGGGAGGCCGAGCGATGAACGACGACGACTTCCTGAAGATCCTGCAAGAAGAGCCCCGGCCCGAGTTCCAGGCCGCCCTCAAGCAGCGCCTCGATGCCCAGCCGAAGACGCGGCCTGCGATCCTGCGCAACCGCTGGTTCGAGATGGGCGCGGTGGCGGCCGCTATTCTCGTCCTGGCGGTCGGCCTCGGCACCTACTTCGTGGTCTCGCGGGACGACGAAGAGAAGCTGCCCGAAGCCTATGTCAGCCGTTTCGCCGTTTCGCCCAGCGGCGCCAATGTGCCGCGCCTCATGCCGATTCGCGTGCAATTCGAACACGCCCCCGCCGAACGCGACCCGGAGAAGCTGCTCGTCCTGACGCCCCGCCCGGAGGGCAGCTTCACCTGGGTCGACGATCGCACCGTCCTCTTCCAACCCGCCTATCCCGGCCTCGAGCGCGGCAAGGAGTACCAGCTGACCGTGCCTGCGCAGCCGGACGCTGGCCTGAGCACCGAACTGCAGACCTCGTTCACCATCGAAGGGCCGTTGACAGTCGATGTCGTGGTGCCGGCGCCGGACGACGTCGAAGTGCCGGCGAACGCGCAGATTCTCGTACAGTTCAGCCGCTCAGTTGCCCCGCTGACCATGCTCGCGGCGCAATCCACGGCGCCCGTCGTCCAGTTCGAACCGGCAATCACGGGGAAGGGCGAATGGCTGAATACGTCGGTCTACCGCTTCGTCCCCGATGGCCTGGCTGCGGACACGACGTACACGGCGACGATCGCGGCCGGCCTGACCTCCGCGGTCGATGGCGTCCTCGCGGAAGACTACACGTGGTCGTTCACGACCTTCGGCCCAGCGATCGACGCCGTGAACCCTGACGACGGGAACACGTTCGCCTCGCTGCGGCAGCCGGTCACGGTCAAGTTCAACCAGGCGATGGACCGCGCCTCCGTCGAAGCCGGGTTCGCCGTGACGGACCCCGCGGTCGGCAGGCAGGTGCCCGGAGAAGTGACCTGGGACGAAACCAGTACGCTGCTCACGTTCGTCCCCTCGGTCGCCCTCCAGCCCCAGCACCGCTACCTGTTCGCCGTTGCGGAGGGCGTGCTTTCGAGCAATGGCACGCCCATGCGCGTGGGCCGAATCGTGAACTTCACGACCATCCCACGGCCCGCCGTCATCCAGACCCAGCCCGCGGACGGTGCCCTCACCGCGAACCGCTTCAGCTTCACCATCGCGTTCGCCGGGCCGATGGACGCCGATTCGTTCGACGGGCGAATCAGCGTCTCCGGCTTCACGACCGCCGAGGTCGCCGCCGCCACCTACATCGACGAGACGTCGCTGAACGTGAATCTCGCCTTCAAGCCATCGACCGCGTACACGGTTTCGCTCGCGGCCGGGATCATGGACCGCTATGGGCAGGCGCTGCCTCCCTACAGCTTCAGCTTCACGACCGGCGCCCTCCCGGCGACGCTCTCGTTCGCGGTCCCCGGGCAGGTCGTGACCTATTCGGCCTACCAGGAACCGATCCTCATGTACCACGCGACGAACCGGGATACGGCGACCTTCACTCTCTACCCCCTCACCGCGGATGAGGCGCGCAATACCCAGCTCGCGAACAACATCCCGCGCGAGGCGGAGAAGACCGCGTTCGAACCGACGCTTGCGCCGATCCGAACCTGGACCGAGCGCCCGATTAATCGCGCCGACGAACTCTCCGTGAACTCCACCTCGCTCTCGGGCGGCGGCACCCTGCCGAAGGGCGACTACTACGTCGTCACCGGCGGCGGCGGCTACAACTCGGAGCTGGCGTTCAGCGTGGTGGACACCGCGATCGTCATGAAAATCGGCACGGACGGCCTGCTCGCCTGGGTCCTGGACCTCGCGTCCGGCGAACCGGTGAGCGGCGCGACCGTGCTCGTCGAAGGCAGCGGCGCGCCCAGCGACGGCGCCAATACCGGCGTTACCGACGCGGATGGCCTCGTCACCTTCGAACTGCCGCCGCTCGAGATCCAGGGAGGTCGCGGGTCATTGCGTGTGAGCACCACCTCGGGCGGCCGCTACGGCACCTCCAGCAACTTCTGGACGCGCGGTGTCGAGCCGTTCCAGCTCGGCATCCCGACCGAGTACTACCCGTCCGCGACCCGCCTCATCGGCTATGTCTACACGGACCGCGCCATCTATCGCCCGGGCGAGGAGATGAACTTCAAGGCCGTGGTCCGGACAGACGACGACGCCGCCTATTCCATTCCCCTCGACTCGTCCGACATCGAGTACGTCATCGTTTCGAGCCAGGGCAACGACCTGACGAGCGGCAAGGTGACCCTGAACGAATTCGGTACCTTCGCCGGCTCGTTCACCCTGCCCGCAGACGCCGATCCAGGTGGCTACGGCATCACCCTCCGCTGGATTCCGCCGTCGGGGCCGCAATTCGTCGGAATCGCCGGGAATAGCTTCCTTGTGGCCGAATTCCGCGTGCCCGAGTTCCAGGTCGGCATCACCACGTCCGAGACCACCTACGCAACGGGCGACACCATTAACGCCATCCTCGACGCGAGCTTCTTCTTCGGCGGACAGGTGCCAGGCGCGACCGTGAACTGGACCGCCCTCAGCGCACCCTACTCGCCCCAATTCGAAGGCCTCGAGCGGTACGCGTTCGGCGACAACGACAGCCTTTTCCGGCGCGACCCGTTCCGCCGCAACGTCATCAACGACCCAACCCGCGCGACCGGCTCCGGCGTGACGAGCGCCGATGGCACGCTCGAATTCGCGGTTCCAGCCCAGCTTCTCGGCGACGAACCGGCGCAGCAGTTCACCATTAGCGGCACCGTCATCGACCAGGGCGGCCAGGCGGTGGCCGGGAGCACGAGCGTCGCCGTCTTCCCCGGCAGCATGCTCGCCGGCATTCGCAGCGAAGAGTACATCGCCAGCGCAGGCTCGCCCACGGACATTCTCCTCGTCTCGGTCGATACGGTGGGCAATCGCCTGCCGAATAGCGACCTGGTGCTCAAGGTCTACGAGCGGAAGTGGGTGACGACGAAGGATCAGACCTCTGGCGGCGCGCGA
>JBBSKE010000163.1:0-8037 GCA_038256595.1 Tepidiformales bacterium
CAGTGGCGTTCCGTTAATTCATGGGAGTGAGTTCTGTTGCTGAGCGGCGTGACCATCTTAGGGCAAGATCTCGCTCAGGTAATCGCGGCCGTTGATGCGGGCATTCTCCTTGAACATCCAGAGCAGGTTGAAGTTCGCGGCCCCCTCATCGGAGCCGAAGCCGTCCATCTGACGGGTCCGCCTTCGCATCTCCCGAAAGCCCCGCTCCATGAGGTTGTTTGTGCGCACTGGATGAGCAGCGTCTTTCGGCGGGATCCGTTCCAGGACTCTCGCTAATTTATCGGCGAGCCACGGGAAATCCTCCTTCAGGATCGCCAACGACGTCTTGCGCTGCTCCATGTCCGGGGCATCGACGACGACATGGACGGCCGCCATCAGGCCCTTGCGCTGACCATCGTCCTCGTTCCGGGGATACCGCTCGCTGATCCATTCGGCGGCGTTGTGCTTGAGGTGCCAGGTGCAGCGCTGAGTGCGCACGCCGGGCAGGGCCATCGCCACCGCCGCTTCAATCGCCTGGTCGCCATCGCTGATGATCGCGAACGGCGGGTTGTAGCGGCTGATTTCGAGTTCGACCAGGGCATCTATCCAGGCCTGCTGCGTGCGCTCCGAGCTGAGCACTGAGCCTACCCAGTGTTGCCCACCGGCCTCGTCCTGGGCACGGATCGAGAGAAACCAGCGCGGTTCGCCCTTCACTTTGTGATAGACCTCATCGAGCGCGAGGTACTTCGCTGGCGGCCGCTTCGGCGGAGCATGCGGCTCCTTCCCGGTGCGCTGGAAGGAGCGCCAGACCGTCATCAGGCCGAGAGAGCTCCGGGTCCTGCGTTCGAGCAGGCGACGGGTGGCACGGTAGCTGCAGCCCTCGAGATAGAGCTGGGCGATCTCCTGGTCGAGGTCCAGCCAGAGCCGCTTGCGGCGAGGCAGGAGTGGATGAGTGAAGGGCACGCTCTTGCCGCAGGTGGAGCAGAGCAGCTGGGGAATGCGGAGGGTGAGCATGCCCTCGCAGACCAGCGGCCGGCGCCGGTAGTGGCCGTTGCGGCGCAGTTCGCTACCGAGGCGTGGTCCGCAGGTTGCGCAGCTCCAGGGACTCAGAAGGGACGTTCCTGGCTTACGTCGAAGGCCCAGATGGGCGGTCACCGTGCGGTCGATGATATCCTGGAGCACCCGTTCCTTGAAGGTCCGGACGAGGTCGCTACTGGCTTGCTGAAGGAGACGGACTGCCGCCCCCGGTTTCTGATCGTGGCAATGGCGCTCCATGCGCTCTGATAAAGTGGTCAAGGCTCCATCCTCCCAGGTGTCTGTGCTTGCTCAGCTACAAATTACCTGAGGGCTGGAGCCCTTTCTTCCCAACCATAAATTCCTGGGATGCTGTCGCTTCGGCCCCCAGATCCGTCTCCGCGCTCCACGCTGGTACAATGCGCGGGAATGGAAATTCCGCTGTTCCCCCTCCGTACCGTGCTCTTTCCCGGTATGCCGCTGCCGCTGCGCATCTTCGAAGAGCGGTACAAGACGATGGTGCAAGAGTTGCTCGCCTCGCGCGGCAGCTTTGGCGTGGTCCTCATCCGCGAAGGCCAGGAAGTCGGCGGTGGGGCTGTGCCGCACAAGGTCGGGACGCTCGCGCGCATCACGGAATGCGAGGAGGTGCAGGGCGGCCGCTTCGTCCTCACCGCGAAGGGCACGCGCCGCTTCCGGCTGGTGAAAATGCTCGCGCCGCGCCCCTATCCCTACGGCGAAATCGAGATGCTCGACGAATCCTTCGACCCCACGGAACCGCGTCTCGTGCGGGCGAACGAAACCGTGCGCACGACCTTCCCCGCCTACTTCCGGCTCGCCCTTTCGCGCACGGGCCAGTGGGCGCGCGATATGGACCTGCCAGCGAACCCGCGAGACCTCGTGAACGCCATCGTCCAGCAGGTGCAGGCGGACGAAGAGGCGAAGCAGCGGCTCCTCGAGATGGAAGCGGCGCCAGACCAGGTCGCCCACCTCGCCGATATGCTCGACGACCTGCTCGTACACACGCGCGAAGAGGTAAACGAATACCGTCGCCAGAAGTTCCACGGCCTCGGCGCCGCCAACTAACGCGGGGCGCCGGGCAACCCGGCCGCTGGCGGTGACGGTGAGCCGCGAAGGGCGTAGGCTCGGATTCGGCCGTCCCAGGTGACGCCGAAACCACACCCCGGAGAATTCTCATGACCGTCCAGCCAAGGTATGGCGATCTCAGCGTCACCATCGTCGACCACATTGCCGAGGTCGAAATCCATCGCCCGCCAAACAACCACTTCGACGTCGCGCTGATTAACGCGATTTCCGACGCCTACGAAGCGATCGATGCGGACCCGAATCTGCGCGCGATAGTGCTCTGCGCGGAGGGGAAGCACTTCTGCGCGGGCGCGAACTTCACGGCGCCTGACCGCCAGGAGGAAGAGCCCGGATTCAGCCCGCTCTATTCCCAGGCTGCCCGCCTCATCGAATGCAAAACGCCCGTAGTCGCTGCCGTGAATGGCGCGGCAATCGGCGGCGGTCTTGGGTTGGCCTGCTCGGCGGACTTCCGCGTCGGTAGCAGCGAAACGCGCATGGCCTCGAACTTCGCACAGCTCGGCTTCCACCACGGCTTCGGCCTGACCATCACGCTGCCGCCGCTCGTCGGGCAGCAGAAAGCGCTCGACCTGCTGCTCACGGGCCGCCGGATCGCTGGCGAAGAAGCCTTCGAAATCGGCCTGCTCGACCGCTTCGTCGAACCGGACCAGATTCGCGCCGAGGCTCACCGGATGGCTGCCCAGATCGCGTCCTCCGCGCCGCTCGCCGTCGCCAGCATCCGTGCCACGATGCGCGCAGGCATCGGCGCCCGTTACCGCGCCGCCACCGACCACGAGAACGCCGAACAGTCGCGCCTCCGGGCCACCGACGACTTCAAGGAAGGCGTAAAGGCGACCGCGGAGCGGCGTCCAGCGAACTTCAAGGGCGAGTAGCGGTTGGCTTTTGGCTTCTCAGGGGTCATGAGCCAAGGGCCCAGAATCGCTATTTCCTAGTTTCTGTTTCCTATCTCCTGCTCCACATGTTCGCGGTTGCAGCGGAAGAGCGAGTATTTCACGAAGGTCGCCGTTGCGATGAGCGCGGCGACGAGGCCGAGGATGACGGCGCCTCGGCTCGGCGGCGGGAGTGGTGCTTCCCGAGCAGCCATGGCCGGGTTGTGTGCGGCGGCGATGATCGTGGGCTGGCTTTCGGGCCGGTAGCGCGGCAGGTCGCTGACCGTCGTGTCGCGTACCGCGCCGTAGGAGAGGGCGTTGAACTCGGCGCCGAGCAGCAGCAGCAGGTTCGTCAGGTAGAACCAGAAGAGCAGGACAACCACGCCGCCGAGAGTGCCGTAGGTCGCGTTGTAGGAACCGAAGTTCGCGACATAGACGCCGAACAGGCCGGTGATCAGCGCCCAGGCGATGGCAAACATGATGGCCCCGGGCGTGCAGTTCCGCATCGGGATGCGGGCGTCGGGGGCGACGCGGTAGATCATAGCGGTGAACGCGGCGATCGCGACGATGACGAGCGGGATCGAGACGATTCGCACGGTGAGCTGGAATGCGCCGCCCATGTTGAGCCGCTCGGCGATCTGGTCCTGGAACACCTGGGTCGAGAAGATGGCGCCAACCGCGATGAAAACCGCGAGCACGCCTACCAGCGTGATCACGAGCGCGAGCGCCTTCTGCGTATAGAACGGGCGGCCTTCGCGCAGGTCGTAGGCCCGGTTCATCGCCTTCATGACTGATGCCGCGCCACCCATCGCCGCCCAGAGCGCGCCGAAGATACCAAACGACAGCAACCCTACATTCTGCTCTTCGACTACGCCCGAAACCTGGTCCGTGAGGATGCTGCGGGCATCTGACGGGAGGCGGTCGCCGAAGAGGTCGATAAACGATTGCGCCGGGTTGTCGACATCGAAGATGGCGACCATGACACTGCCGAGCGCGGCGAGGAATATGACGAACGGGAAGAGCGCGAGGAACGCCCGGTAGGTCAGTTCGGCGGCGAGACCGGAGATGTCGTCCTGGCTCGCCTCTTTTCGGAGCTTGTTCGCGATGTCTCGCGCACGTGCGAATGGCATGCGTACCCCCTGCTGCGCCCATGCTACGGACGCAAGCATGGCGAACGAATAACACGCGCCGCAGCAACGCATCGCGGAGGTGTCGAGGCCACGAACGGTGTCCGCAGAACCAGATCTCGACGCTGCCGGCCGCAGCGTGATAGCGTTTGCCATAGAGAGGCGATGGAGTTCCGCCCAAACCGCCGGCAGCCGCCTGCCGTGCTGATGACTCCTACACGACGTTGTAGGAGTGCGCCCGATGCCGAAGCGATGGTTCAAGAAGCATTCACCGGCCAGCCCGGTGCGGCTGTTTGTTCGAGGCCGTAGCCCGCGCGAACTCGCACTCTGGCTGGCGCGCTGGGCGGTCATGCTCGGGGTCCTGGCGGTCGCGGTTGGCAGCGCCGTTGCCTTCTTTCTCTGGTCGCTCGATGAGGCGACCCGGCTGCGATTCGACCACCCCTGGATTCTCTACCTCCTGCCCCTCGGGGGCGTGCTCGTCGTCTTGCTCTACCGCTGGGGCGGGGGCGAATCGGAACGCGGCAACAACCTCGTCATTACGGCGCTGCACGAACCAGCGACGATAGTCCCCGCGCGGATGGCGCCGCTCGTGCTCGCGGGGACGGTCATCACGCATCTCTTCGGCGGTTCAGCCGGGCGTGAAGGCACCGCGGTCCAGATTGGCGGCGCATTCGCGGGCGGGCTCAATCGCTACTTCCGCCTCGAATCCGGGGGATTCCGCGTGCTCGTCATGGCCGGCATCGCGGCGGGTTTCGGGGCTGTCTTTGGGACGCCGATAGCGGGCGCGATCTTCGCGATCGAAGTCGCCACGATCGGCAAATTCGAGTATCACGCGTTCGTTCCCGCGCTGGTCGCCGCGTTCATCGCCGACTACACGACGACGGCATGGGGCATCGGGCACACTCACTACGTCATCGCCGGGGACACTCCAGTATTCGCGCCCATGCTGCTCGTGAAGGTCGCGCTCGCAGGAGTCGCATTTGGCGCTGCTGCCGCGCTTTTTTCGCAGTCCGTTCACATGGCTGGCCGGCTAACGCGGCGGTTGATCCGCTGGCCACTGCTGCGGCCGGTCGCAGGAGCGCTCGTGGTGATGTCGCTGGTGGTGCTCGTTGGCTCGAAGGACTACCTGGGACTCGGCATTTCGAACCCCGACCCGGGGGCCACGACGATCGTGAACAGTTTCGAACCTGGCGGCGCTGCGCCGCTCGCCTGGCTTTGGAAGACGATCTTCACCGCCGTCACGCTCGGCACCGGGTTCAAGGGCGGCGAAGTGACCCCGCTTTTCTACGTCGGCGCGAGTCTCGGGAACGTGCTGGCGGAACTCATGGACGCCCCGGCGGACCTGCTCGCGGGCGCTGGATTCGTCGCCGTGTTCGCGGGAGCGGCGAATACTCCGCTTGCTTCGACGGTCATGGGCATGGAACTCTTCGGTGCCCGCCACGCGACTTACCTTGCGCTTGCCTGCTTCATCGCACGGGCAGTTAGCGGCACGGGCGGCATCTACCTCGCACAGCGGGTTCGTCGCCGAGGAGATATTCGCTCGGTGAATCCCGAACACAACGCCAACGCGCATTCGTAATCCATGCAGAAGTTGTGCAATTCTGATGAACTGGCACGCTTTACGCGGCGATCACAACGGTTTTGCAATTCCTGCACTGTCTGTTAACGGGTTAGAATCTGGAAAACCGCAAGGCGGTCGTCATTGAGCGGACCTCAGTTCGCTCCAAGCATTTGCTGGAGGCAGTTCTTCATGTCCCGTAGTCGTTCCAGACAGTTCGTCCAAACACCAATCCTGGTGCTCGCGATGGTCGCCATGGTCCTCGGAACCATGACGCTCGCGCAGGGCAGCAGCGTAGCGCGCGCAATCGACCCACCAGAAGTGTCCATCCTCACCCCGGATTCCGGGTCTGCTGGCACCTCCGTCCAAATCTACGGCTCGAACCTTGCCGGCGCGACTTCGGTCGAATTCGGTGGCGCTGCCGCGAGCTTCATCCAGATCAGCAGTTCGCGGATCCAGGCCATCGCCCCAACGCACGCTCTCGGCGAGGTAGACGTTATCGTCACCACGGCCGGTGGCGAAAGCCTCGCAACCGAAGACTCGGTGTTCGAATACATCGCCGGGCCGATTGTCACGGGGCTGTCGCCGAACAGCGGTCGCCCCGGCACGCTCGTCACCGTTTCCGGCAGCGGCTTCAGCGGGGCGACCTCGGTCAACTTTGGCGGCGTCGCCCTGACCCCGTCCGTCTTCAACGATTCGCAGCTCACGGTGGCCGCCCCGACATTCGCTGTCGGTTCTGTCGTAAACGTGCGCGTGACAACGCCGTCCGGCACCAGCATCGCCACGAACGCGGACCGCTTCACCTATCTGCCCGGCCCAACGGTCACGGACGTAGCGCCGTCGGCTGGCTCCGCGGGCACCCAGGTGACGATCAGCGGCAGCGGCTTCACCGGCGCGACCGTCGTCCAGTTCGGCGCGAATAACGTCGTCGCTACCGTCATCAGCGACGGCACCGTGACGGCTTTCGCTCCTGCGGGTGCCGCCGGGACGACCGTCGATGTGCGTGTCGTCACCGCGAATGGCCCGAGCCCAGTTTCCCCGGACGCGAAGTTCACCTATGCGACCGGGCCAATAGTCACCAGCCTCTCGCCGGTCAGTGGCAATGCAGCGACGCTTGTCACGATCCTCGGCAGCGGCTTCACGAACGCTTCGAGCATCTCGTTCGGCGGCACGAACGCCACGCCGGTTACCGTGACGGATTCGGTCATCACTGTGTCCGCGCCGGTCCGCCCGCTTGGTACGGTGAACGTCACCGTGACTACCCCGCTCGGCACCAGCCTGGCTCACTCCCTCGCCCAGTTCACTTACACCGGCATCCCGGTGATCACCAGTCTTTCGCCCTCTACCGGCACGATTGGCACGACCGTCACGATCACCGGCTCCGGCTTCGTGGGCGCGACGAGCGTGACCTTCGACGGCGTTTCGGCGGTGTTTACGGTCGTGACCAACGGCCAGATTGTCGCGACCGCGCCAACGAACACACCGGGCAGTTCGAACGTCCGCGTGACCAGCCCGACGGGCATCAGCGACCTCAACGGCGCGAGCATCTTCACCTACACCGGCCTGGGGAACCTGCCGGTCATCACCTCCGTGAGCCCGGCGACCGGCACCAGCGGGACGACTGTCACGATTAACGGCTCGAACCTCTCGGGAGCGACCAGCGTCAGCTTCGGCGGCACGCTCGCGGTTCCGGTGGTCGTGAATAGCGGCCAGATCGTGGTTACTGCGCCGAGCCGCGCCCCGGGCACCGTTATCCTCGTGGTAACGACGCCGAACGGTTCGAGCACCTCGACCGCGTTCACCTTCGCCTATACCGGCGCGACTGCGTTGCCGGCCATTACCTCGATCAGCCCGACCAGCGGCACCGCCGGCACGACGGTCACGATTAACGGTACGAACTTCAGCGGAGCGACACTCGTCAGCTTCGGCGGCACGCTCGCCGTCCCGTCGTTCGTCAGCAGCACCCAGATCGTGGTTACCGCTCCGAGTCGCGCTCCCGGCGTGGTCACGGTCATCGTGACGACGCCGAACGGTTCGAGCACTTCGACGGCGTTCACCTTCACCTACATGGGCAGCGGCGAGACGATCACCTACACGTTGAACTTCCGCTGGAGCCTCATCGTTTGGCTTGGCCCTCACGGCGCGAACATCGAAACCGCGCTCAAGGGCGAACTGCCATCGACGGCCGTCCTGACGAACGTCTACCAGTACGTCTCGGCGATTTTCCGCTGGAACGGCACCCTCCAGAAGTGGGAGGCGAGCTTCCCCGGCAGCGCCAACATCCCGGGCGCGAACGACTTCACGGTCTTCGACTACGGCGTCGCCTACTGGGTCGCCACTGACACCAACGGGTCGTTCCCCTGGACGGTCCCGGTCCAGTAGCGAATCG
>JBBSKE010000164.1:0-8017 GCA_038256595.1 Tepidiformales bacterium
CGGTGGCGCTTCGTCTCCGGGTTCGTAATCTCGGCGAGTTGTCCGAGGAATTCGTCTCCCGCATCGACATGCACGAGGTTCATCTTCATGTGGCGCGTGAAGGTCGCGACCACATCCTCGGCCTCGCCGGCCCGGAGGAGGCCGTTGTCGACGAAAATGCAGGTCAGCTGGTCGCCAATCGCCCGGTGGATGAGCGCCGCAGCCACCGAACTATCGACGCCGCCGGAAAGCCCGCAGATAACCCGACCATCGCCGACCTGGGCGCGAATTGCGGCGACCGTTTCGTCGATGAAGTTGCCGGGAGTCCAGGTGCCGGGGCAGCCGCAGATGTCGTGGACGAAGTTGCGAATGATGTCCATGCCGCGGGGCGTGTGTACGACTTCGGGGTGGAACTGGAGGCCGTAGTAGCCGCGCTCGACATCGGCCATCACCGCGAAGGGCGAATTGCCGGAGTGCGCGACCGCCTGGAATCCCGGTGGGAGTGCGGCCACCCGGTCGCCGTGGCTCATCCAGACGTCCAGCTCCGGCGGCAGGCCGGCGAAGAGCGGGATACCGGTGCTGCGCTCCATCACGGCCGGGCCGTACTCCTTGGTCATGCCGGGCTCGACCTTGCCGCCGAGTTCGAGGGCCATCAGCTGCATGCCATAACAGATGCCAAGAATCGGCACGCCAGACGTCCAGACCCACTCCGGCGTGGTCGGCGCATCTTCGTCGTACACGCTCGAGGGACCGCCCGAGAGAATGATGCCGCGCAGGTCCATGCCAGCGATGTTCTCCGCCGGCGCGTCCCAGGGGAGCACTTCGCAATAGGTGGAGGTCTCGCGCACGCGCCGGGCGATGAGTTGGGCGTATTGCGCGCCAAAATCGACGACAACCACCGCCTCGTGGAGGCGGGCAGGAATGAGGGTGGACGGGGGGGCAGCTTCTTCGGACATCTGTTCTGGAACCATACCTGACGCTAGCAAAGCAGGGTATTCTGGGCAACGAATGGCCACTCCAAAGCTCCACATTCTCCCCGCGACGCGGGATAACGCCGCGACCGTCGCCGATGTGCTCCGCACGGGCGGCCTCGCCATCCTCCCGACCGATACCGTCTATGGCATCGCCGCTGCCATTTCGCACCCGCTCGCGGTTGAGGCGCTCTATGCGGCGAAGGGCAAGGGTTCGACCGCGCCGCTCCAGCTCCTGTTCGCGCCCGGCGAGGACCTGGTCGCCCAGTACGCCGAGATCGAGGGCCTCGCCCGGCGATTCATCGAGGCAATCGGACCGGGAGGTTGGACAGCGATCGTCCCCGCCAAGGACGGCTGGGATTCGCCAGCGCTCGCCGGCGGCCGAACTGTCGGTGTTCGCATCCCGGATGCGCCGTTCGTCCACGCGGTCGTGCGCGCCCTCGGCGTCCCCCTCGCGGCGACCTCGGCGAACGTCCACGGCGGCGGCAGCCCGCGCACCATGGAGGACGCCATCCAACAGGTCGGCTTTGCCTGCGCAATCGTCGCCGACGGGGGCGCGGTTTCGGGCGTGGATTCGACCGTGATTGACTTCGCCACCGACCCGCCTCGCATCCTCCGCGAGGGCGCCATCGATCGCGAGACGGTCGCCGCTATACTTGGCCAGCAATCCATCGAAGTCCTCAGGAGCGTCCGCCCATGACCGAATCCATCGGCAAGAAAACAGTGCGCGATATCGACGTCGCCGGGAAGCGCGTGCTCGTCCGCGCCGACCTCAATATCCCGCTCGAAGACGGCAAAGTGACCGACGACACCCGCATCCGCGAGTCCCTCGAAACGATCAAGGTGCTGACCGGGCAGGGCGCGCGGGTCATCGTCTGCTCCCATCTCGGCCGCCCGAAAGGAGTCGATAGCGCGCTCTCTCTGCGGCCTGTCGCGGAGCGGCTCGGCGACCTGCTGGAGACCAAAGTCGCCTTTGTCGCCGACTGCATCGGCGCGGCTGTCGAGGCAGCGGTCGCAGCGCTCCAGCCCGGCAACATTCTCCTGCTCGAAAATCTTCGTTTCCATAAGGAAGAGGAGAAGAACGACGAGGAGTTCGCCCGTACGCTCGCCGCGAACGCCGATGTCTTCGTGAACGACGCCTTCGGGGCGGCTCACCGTGCCCACGCCTCGACCGAGGGCGTGACCCACTTCCTCCCGGCGGTTGCGGGCCTCCTCATGGAACGCGAAGTGCGCTACCTGAGCGCTGTGGTCGCCGACCCGCCGCATCCGTTCGCCGCCGTTGTTGGTGGCGCGAAAGTCAGCAGCAAGATCGCCGCAATCGACCACCTCCTCCCGAAGATCGACATTCTCGTCGTCGGTGGGGGCATGGCGAACACGTTCCTCAAGGCGAAGGGCTTCGGCGTCGGCACCTCGCTCGTCGAAGACGACCAGGTCGAAGTCGCGAAGGGCATCCTCGCCCGGGCCGAAGAGCGCGGCATCTCCGTGCACCTGCCGATCGACGTGGTCGTGGCCGACAAGTTCGCCGCCGATGCGAACGCGCAGACGGTCCCGGCCGCAAACGTTCCCGAAGGCACAATGATTCTCGATATCGGCCCACAGACGCTCGGCGACTACATGAAAGCGCTCTCCGGGGCGGCTGCGGTGGTCTGGAACGGTCCCATGGGCGTGTTCGAAATGCCCGCCTTCGCGCGCGGCTCGTTCGGGCTGGCGCGGGCGATTGCCGGTCTCAAGGGCACGACCATCGTTGGTGGCGGCGAAACTGCCGCCGTCGTCGCGCAGGCCGGCGTCGCCGACCAGATTACCCACGTCTCTACCGGCGGCGGCGCCTCCCTGGAGATGCTCGAAGGACGCGTTCTTCCCGGCGTGGCCGCGCTGATGGACGACTAAATGCTCTTCGTGTTCCGGGGAATCCGCTCATTCCAGGTGATTCTCGCGATTATCTCCATGGCCCTCGCCGTTGGCTGTGTCGCGCTCCTCAAGCTCTACGCAGACGGTGGCTCGAAGGCGCTGATGGTCCCGGCGGTCATCCTCGGCCTGGCTTTCCTCTGGGGCTTCGCGACCTGCTTGCGAGCACCGACCTCGTTCGTCGCCATCGCCGACAATCGCACGCGCATTCGTTTCGCCGGGTTCGTCGACACGGTGGTGGACAATCGCAACATCCTCGGCGCGCGCGTCGTGAACCATGCGCTCTACAAAGGCATGGGCGTGCGCACGAATTTCGGCGGCCTTGTGACCCTGAGTTCGTCCCACGGCCCGGTCTGCGAACTCACCTTTGCGGAGCCGATTCGCGTCTGGTTTATCCCGAAACTCTTCCCGATCAAGGCGCGAATCCTGCGCGTCAGCGTGCGCAACCCGGAGAAGATGGTCGAGCGTTTTGGCGCCTCTCCCGTGACCGGCGCGCCCAAATCTTCGCCTGCGACGGGAGCCGCTCGTAAGATGAAGCAGCAGCGCCGCCGCTAAGCCGGTCCGCAGCCCACGTTTCTAAAGAATTTCTCGACGGAGCCCACGCATGCGAACGCCTTTTGTCGCCGGTAACTGGAAGATGAACACCACCGAAGCTGAGGCGATCGCCCTCGCGAAGGACGTCTCCCACGCCACGGGAGGCACGGAGATCGACGTCGCCATCTGCGTGCCGTTCCCCTATCTCTCGCCCGTCCGCACGGCACTCTCCGGCTCGCACATCGGCCTCGGCGGCCAGGATGTCTACTGGGAGGCGAAGGGCGCCTTCACCGGCGAAGTCAGCGTCGCCATGCTCAGCGAATACTGCGCCCACGTCATCATCGGCCACAGCGAGCGCCGCCAGTTCTTCGGCGATACCGACGAGTGGGTCAATCGCAAGCTCAAGGCGGTCCTCGCCTCGATGATCGACCCCATCGTCTGCGTGGGCGAACTGCTCGCCGAGCGCCAGTCCGGCGACACCGAGAACGTGCTCCGGCGGCAGCTTCGCGGCGCCTTCGAGGGGGTCGAACTCAACTCGCGAATCACCGTCGCCTACGAGCCGGTGTGGGCCATTGGCACCGGCGAGACCGCCACCCCCGAGATCGCCCAGGCAGCCTGTGCCTTCATCCGCAGCGAACTCCGGGCGCTCGGCGGCGAAGTGGCCGAATCGATCCGCATCCAGTATGGCGGCAGCGTGAACGCGGAAAACGCCTCCACCCTCCTCGCCCAGGCGGACATCGATGGCGCACTCGTCGGTGGGGCAGCCCTCAAGGCCGACCAGTTCGCCGCCATCGTCAAGGCAGCACGTTCCTGATGGGTCGAAAGGTCATTGCTGTCGTGGGCCCCACCGCGACCGGCAAGACGGCCCTCGCCATCGAAATCGCCCGCCGCATAGGTGGGGAGATTGTCAACGCCGACAGCCGCCAGGTGTACCGGGGAATGGACATCGGCACGGCGAAACCGACGGCCGCGGAGCGCTGCGCCGTCCCCCACTACCTCTTCGACCATGTCCGCCCGGATGAGGCGTACAGCCTCGGCGTCTATCGCGAACAGGCCCTCGCGGTGTTCCACGAGATCTGGGCGCGCGGCCACGTGCCGGTCCTCACCGGAGGCACCGGGCAGTACACATGGGCGCTGCTCGAAAGCTGGTCCGTCCCCGAGATCCCGCCGGACTTCGAACTGCGCGAGCGCCTCGAACGCGAATGCGAAGCACTCGGCACCGAAGCGACCCTTCGACGCCTGCAGGATGTCGACCCGGTGGCCGCCGCGCGCATCGACGTTCGCAACCTGCGCCGTGTCGTCCGCGCCCTCGAGGTATTCGAACTCACCGGGCGGCCCATCAGCGACTGGCAATCGAAAGGCGACCCCGGGTTCTCCTACGAAGCCTTCGGCATTGCGCTGTCCCGGCCGTTGCTCGACGAACGGATTAACGCGCGCGTCGATGCAATGTTCGCGGCAGGATTCGAAGACGAGGTGCGGCGGCTGCGGTCGCAGGGCTACCAGCGCGACCTGCCGGCGATGTCGTCGATCGGCTACTCGCAGGTCTACCAGTTGCTCGATGGCGAAATCTCGCGCGAGATGGCAATCGAAGAGACCAGGCGCGCGACCCGCCGCCTGGCGCGCAAGCAGGCTGGCTGGTTTCGGCTGCAGGACACGCGGCTCTGCTGGCTCCAGCCGGGGGAACTGCCCGCGTTTCTGCGCGATTAGCCCTGGTTGGCCCGGATCTGGGGCAACTCGCTCGGCATTTCAGAGACCGGGCGCGAGGCCTGCGAGATCGAGATGTCGAAGAGGTCGCCCCAGGCTGCCTCGTAGAAATCGCCCGGGCCCTCGTCCTCCGCTTCCCAGATGAGGACCACCTGCGGCTGGCCGCTCGGCGCATTCACCCAGTATTCGCCGAGCACGGTCGCCTGGTGAGGGTGTTCGAACGAGCGCCGCCGATCGAACGCGGCGAGCCCGGCCAGCGGACTCGTGTCGGGCTTGAATGTCAGGTAGGCGACCCACAATGTCATGTACCTATCATAGCACGAAGAAATGTGGGCGCGTTTTCAGATAGTTATTCTCGGTCAAAACGCTCAATTCGTGCGCTCCAGTCGTGTTTTTAGGCGGGCTTGCCGTTTCAGCAGCGCCTCACGGCAAAATTCGCTGCCAGCCGGTCCGGGGCGAACCAGGCCCTTCTCCAGCAGCTCCAGGCCATCGTTCGTCGCGGCTATAGCGCGTACGGGGTCCTTGAGTTTGTGTTCGAGCAGCTTCGCCAGCTCCACGAAGGCGGAAACTCGCCGCAGACGCGGGTCGTTCGCGATCTCCTCCCAGCAGGAGACGGCGCGGGGCCAGTCTTCGAGCCGGGAGGCGCACCGGGCGAGCTGCTGGAGCCCCTCGGCGCGCTCGGAGCGCGTCACCAGCGGCGAGGCGAGGGTTCGCTCCCAGGCGGCCGCGGCAGAGGCGTAGTCGCCCTCGTAGGTGTTCGCACGGGCCATCTGCAGGGGCTGCGAGCGGCCATCAATCGCCCCAGAGACGTGTACTGCCAGCGCCACCAACGAGAGGATGTCCCAGGCGTTGTGGCGCAGCACCGGCAGGATGTGCGTCGGGTCCCCGGAACGCTGGAAGTGGAAGTAGCGCGCCGGGACCTCCGCCGAGGGGCAATCATCCTCGCGTTCGAAGTGCAGCATTTCGCGCTCGATGTTCACGAGCTTGTGCGAATCGAGCGTGCCCTTGAAGAGCCGCCTGTTCGGATGCAGCAGGTCAAGATGGGGGACGTTGCGCAGCTTCGGTTCGCGCCGCGAGAGGATGTAGCGCGTCTCCAGCATCGGGATGTCGAACGACTTGCCGTTGTAGCTGACGAACGCGCCGGCGCTCGCGAGTTCGGCCGCGACGCCGCCGAGGAGGCCGCCTTCGTAGGCCGGGCCGGGCAGGAGATACTGGCGCAGCTTCAGATAGCCGTGTTCGAAGCGCGCGACACCGGCGAGGAAGACCATCGAGCCGGCGCCGCCCATGCCCGTCGTCTCCGTATCGACATAGACGAACTGGTCGGCCGGGCAATCGCTCAGGCGCGGGTCGCGAATCTGCCCGGCGAGGCGGCCGGGCGGGATCGCGAGGGCACGGTGGAGGGCGATGTCGCCGTGTTCGTGGCCGGGTTCGTAGACCGATTCGATGACATAACCGGGGCCATCTTCGGATTCGAACCAGCGGCCCCCGAGGCCCGAAAGCTCGGGCAGATGCGTCACGCTCTCGGTTTTGGCGACCGGGTTGCGGGTCGGCTGGGCGAGGGCGCCACGCAGGCGCTCGCGGAGGTCTCGGATCGGCGGGGCGTCAGAACCGAACATGCGTTCGATTATGCCCGGCGGCCCGTGATTCGTCCAACCATCCGCTTCACCAGCCCGAGATACTCGTCGAAACTCGGCACTCGCAGCCACGCCGCCAGTCCGATATAGAGCGCGCAACCTGCCACACCCCCGGCGACCAGCCAGACGATCGCCCCGCGCACGCTCGTCGAATCGAGTCCGAACTGGGCGACGGCGAGCACGAGCGTCATCGCCGCGCCGCAGATGCTGAAGCGCGCGAAGGCCGCAAGGTCGAGGCTCGCCGCTGCCTTCGTCCGCCGCACATAGAGCGCGTAGAGCAGCACCCACTCGATGCACGCCGAGGCCGCGACCGAGAAGGCGAGCCCTTCGATGCCCCGGCTCTCCCAGAGGAGCGCGCTCAGCACGAGGTTGAATATGACCGCGCCCACCGCGAGCAGCACCGGCGTCCGCGTATCGCCGAGGGCGTAGTAGCCACGGCTGTGAATCTCGATCCCGGCCTGCGGGATAATCCCGAGGCAGTACCAGCCGAGCGCTGCCGCGGTAGCGACCGTGTCCCGCGAGGTGAACTCGCCGTGCTGGAGGAGTACCCGCGTGACCGGCTCGCGCAGGAGCATCAGCCCCATCGCCGCCGGGATCGTGAAGAACATAATCGTCCGCAGGGCCCGTGAAATGGTCGTGTTCAGCGACTCGCGGTCTCCCTCGGCTACCTGCTCGGCGAGTGTCGGGAAGACGGCGGTCGAAATGGTCATCCCGAAGACGGCCAGCGGCAGCCCGGCGATCAGGAAGGCGTAGTTCAGGTTGCTGATCGCGTCCGAACTGACTTTTGTGGCGAAGAATGCGGTGATGAGGAAGTTGACCTGTGCCGCGCCCAACCCGAGCACGCGTGGCGCCATTAGCCGCCCGACTTCGCGCACTGCCGGGTCGCTGATGTCGAAGGACGGCCGGAAGCTCATCTTTTCGCGCACGAGCCCGGGCACCTGGATCGCGAGGTGCAGGCCGGCGCCGACGACCACACCGACCGCGAGCCCGTTCACGCCCATCGACCCCGAAAGGAAGACCGCGCCGCCGATGATCGCGAGGTTGTAGAGAATTGGCGCCAGCGCCGGGAGGAGGAACTGCTGCCGCGCGTTGAGGATGCCCGTCATCATCCCGCTGACCGCGAAAAGGAACGGCGAAAGGAGCATGAAGCGGGTGAGGTTTACGGCCTTTTGCGTCAGCTCGGCGTTCTGGCCGATGTCTTTGCCGAGGTCCGGTGCCTGGAGTGGTACAAGCCACGGTGCCAGCACGAACCCAACAAGGCAGAGAACTGCTGTCGCCGTTGTGAAGAGC
>JBBSKE010000165.1:0-7969 GCA_038256595.1 Tepidiformales bacterium
CATCGTCCCCACCTGCTGGGAACTCTCGGGCGCGAGAAACATGCCGCGATGGCCGCCAGCTTCGACACCCTGGGCGATAATCGCATCGCAGCCGTTCGCCTCCAGCCAGCGTGCTTCGTCGACCGTGGTCGCGGAGGAGATGACCTTCGCACCGGTCGCTTTCACGCGTTCGAGCAACTCCCGCGCGGGCAGGCCGAAGTGGAAGCTGACCACCGCCGGACGGACTGCCTCGACCACCTCGCAGCGTGCGTCGTCGAACGGCGCGCGGCTCGAACCAGCGGCGATACTGGCGGGATCGATGCCGAATTCGGCGTAGTAGGGCGCCAATTTCGCGCGCCATGCAGCCTCGCGAGGGGCATCTGACTCCGGCGGGATGTGGCAGAAGAAGTTGAGGTTGAATGGCCGCCCCCCGGTTGAATCGCGGATCAGTGTGGCCTCAGTGAGCGCCTGGGCGGGTGAAAGCATCGCGCAGGGCAGCGAACCGAGCCCGCCGGCGTTCGAAACGGCGATTGCGAGCGCCGAACCCTGCGAACCCGCCATCGGCGCCTGGATGATGGGCAGTTCGATGCCGAAGAGGGCCTGGATGCGTGTATCTCGTGCCATGCGGCGAGCCTAGCAGAATGGAGAGGACTGAGGGTGGCCCGGACGCCAAAAGGACGCCCCGGTTGGGACGTCCTCTGGCGGTGTGACGTCGGAAGAAGGCGGCCTAGGAGGCGCCGCCACCACCGACTGCGACGGATTCGCGGAGTTCAATGCGCTGGGCTTTCTTCGGTCGCGCGGCCATGTCGGCCGGGAGCGGCTTCGGCATCCAGCTGTCCTTGTACTCCTTTTCGAACTTGTCCTTGAAGAGCGGCATCACCTTCTCGGCGAACATCTGCGTGTTGTAGAGGGTGAGGTCGCGGGGCATGCTGCCGAGGTGGAGGAGGCACATAAGTTGGCCGAGGTGGAGCGTGTCCGCCAACTTTTCGATGCCCTCGGCGACGGTCGCGGGGCTGCCGGCGATGACGTAGCCGTTTTCGACCATCGACTCGTAGCTCTGGCGCTCCTTGGCAATCTCCTTGGCCGCCATCATCTGGTTGCGGATGCCCGCCTTGATGGTGCGGTTCGTACGGTAGCCGGGAGCGTCCGCGAAGCCCGGGTAGACGTGCAGGCAGCGGTTGTAGAAGTAGTCGATGTGCTTCTCGTAGAGCTTCTTCGCCTCGGCGTCGGTTTCGGCGACGCAGATGGCCTGCCCGAAGCCGGCCTGGAACGGGTTTCGCTCCTTGCCGACCTTATCGACTTCCTTCCACCAGTTCTCCATCATCCCGGCGGCGCGCTTGTAGCCGGAGTAGGAGAGGTAGGAGTAGAGGTAGTCGTTTTCGGCGCACCAGGTCCAGGTTTCGACCGAGCCGCCACCGGGAATCCAGATTGGCGGGTGGGGCTGCTGGAGCGGGCGCGGCCAAGGGTTCATGTAGCGAACCTGGTTGAACTTGCCGTTGAAGGTCGAGACGCCCTTATCGGTCCAGGCCTGCTTGATCATGTCGTGGGCTTCGTAGTACCGCTCGCGAAGGGTCGCGGGGGCGGTGCCATAGGTGAAGTTCGTGTCCATCGACGTGCCGACCGGGAAGCCCGCGATGAGGCGGCCGCCGGAGATGACGTCGAGCATGGCGAACTCTTCGGCCACGCGCAGGGGCGGGTTGTAGAGCGCGATCGAGTTGCCCATGACGAGGATCGCGGCGCGGCTGGTGCGGCGGGCGAGAGCGGCAGCCATGATGTTCGGGCTCGGCATAAGGCCGTACGCGTTCGAGTGGTGCTCGTTCACGCCGAGGCCGTCGAAGCCCATCTCCTCGGCGAATTCAAGCTCGTCGAGGTAGTCGTTGTAGACCTCGTTGCCCTTCACCGGGTCGTAGAGGGAGTAGTCGGGGTCGACCCAGACGGAGCGATGCTTCTCTTTGAAATCGTCTGGCAGATAGGGCCAGGGCATGAGATGGAACCAGTGGAACTTCATTCGATACGCCTCCGGAGCGGAGATGGCGCCAACAATACAGCATTCGCGATAGTCCGTCAGCCGTGATTATGCTGCGGCGATGTGATGCTTTCGAAATCAATCGCGCCGCTGCCGTTGCCTGCTGGTGACGCTCGTCGGGGGACACTGTTCGCAGAGAAAGCCAAGGAGACAATCATATGCACAGCAATCTGATGAACGGCACGGCCGTATTCGCGAGCGACGGCAAGGAACTCGGCACCGTGAAGGAAGTTCGCGGGTCGTACTTCAAGATCGACGCGCCGATGTCTAAGGACTACTGGCTCAGCTGCGACGCAGTCCAGGAGGGTCCCGGGGGCCGCGTGACGGTCGCGTTCACAGAGGACCTCCTCGACGCGAACAAGCAACCCGAGCCGGCAACGGTTTAGTCTCGCGGGAGGGCGAATCACCTGGTTCGCCCTTCTTCATGCCCTTAACATTTGGTGGCCCGCTGTCCTGGGCCAGACATGGAGACTCTTGTGATTCGACTTTTTACTCTCGCAATGGCCATCTGGCCCGCGATTAAGTGGTACCGCAGCCGCAACCAGAAGTCGCGCGCTCGTTCCATGTTCTCCCGCTAACCGTCTTGTCTGCGCGCGAGCGGCGCGCTTAGGATTGTTCGCGAGAACCGAGGGAGTGTGGATGCCCGAAGACCGCGACCAACTCAGCCGGCACTATCTCGCAAGTCGGAGAGAACTGTTGGCCGTCATCCGGGACCTCACCGAGGAACAGCGCGCCGCGGTCGTTGATGGATGGGCCGTGGGCGATCACCTCTCGCATATCGTCGCGTGGGATGAATTGCGGGCGAGCGAGATCGGGCGCATCTCCGCCGGGTTCGAATCGGCCTGGCGCCTGAGCGACGACCAGGGTGACATCTACAGTTCGCTCTGCTACGAAGCACGCCGGGAGCATTCATTCGAACAGGTCCTCTGGGAGCTCGAATCGAGCCGCGAACGACTGCTCGATGCGATTGCCGCAGCGACCGAGCGCGGCCTCGATCCCTCGCACTACGGCGAGGCGGGACTCCGCAGCGTGCACGAAGTCGAACACACCCAATGGCTCAAGCGCTACCGAGAACGGCCTGCGGATTGACCTGGTTCTCTAGACCTCTGACTTCTTTCGCGACTTTGGTACCGGACGAACATGGGTGACCGCGTCGGCAATGATGCCCGCGACCTCGTCCCAGTCCGGGTCGGTATCGAGCACGATTCCCACCCAGCCGCGATGGCCGACATAGGGCGGGCGGAAGAAACGGTCCGGCTTCGCGCCGATGAGCGTCTCCTGCGCGCCGGGCGGCGCGGCCACCCAGGCAGAGACGTGCGGCGACCCGTGGTGGTGGTCGTCGAGGGTGGTGAAGAGCTTGCCATCAACGAAAAACGCCGGCTCGCCATGAGACAACTTTTCGCTCGCGCCTTCGAAGGACATGCAGATGATCCGAAGCTGGTCGGCGATGGGAGCGGATTCCGGGCTCATAGGAAGCCTCCCGGGGGCAGGGTTCGGGCCAGTCCTAGCCTTCGGCCGAGTCCCAGGTCTGGAGTTTGCGCCAGTGGTGCTCGGTCTCGATGCGGCGGACAGTGCCGCTGCGCGCGCGAAGCACCAGCGACTGGCTGCGAGCGCCTGCGGCGAGGTACTCGATGCCCTTCAGCATGTCGCCCGAGGTGATGCCCGTGCTCGCGAAAAAGACGTCGTCGCCGCGCACGAGGTCGTCGAGGCCCAGCACCTTTTCGAGGTCGAGCCCACGCGCTTCGGCGAGTCGCCGGTCGTCGTCGTGGCGCGGCCAGAGCCGGCACTGCATGTCACCTTCGAGCGCTTTAATCGCGCAGGCCGCAATAACACCTTCCGGCGAACCACCGATGCCGAGCAGCATATCGACGCCCGAGTCGGTGAGCGCCGCCGAAATCGCCCCGGCCACGTCGCCGTCCGTGATGAAGCGGATGCGCGCGCCGACCGCCCGGATCTGGTCGACGATCTCGGTGTTGCGGTCGCGGTCGAGGATACAGACGGTCACTTCTTCGGGCTTGATGTTCTTCGCCCTGGCGACCTGCTTGACGTTCCATTCGACCGGCGCGGAGAGGTTGATCATGCCGCGGGCCTGGGGTCCGACGGCGATCTTCTCCATATAGAAGAGGTCTTTCGGGTTGTACATGGTGCCGCGCGGGGCGACCGCGACGACGCTCAGGGCGTTCGGGCGGCCGAGTGCGGTGAGGCGCGTGCCATCGATGGGGTCGACGGCGACGTCTACCTGGGGGCCGTGGCCATTGCCGACGCGCTCGCCGTTGAACAGCATGTTTGACTCGCTCCGGTCGCCCTCACCGATGACGATGACGCCGTCCATATCGACGGTGTCGAGCATCATGCGCATCGCTGCGATTGCCGCGCTGTCCGCTGCCAGCTTGTCGCCGCGGCCAACGAATCGCGCGGCGGCGATCGCTGCGGCCTCGGTGACCCGCACCAATTCCATTGCGATGTTCCGGTCCGGCACCTGTTCGTTGCGCATGAAAGCCTCCCAAAGTCGTTCCAGCTCGTGGAACCCCGTGCATGATCGTAATCGCCGGGGCCTATGGATACAAAGTTCGGCGATACCGTGCCTTACGCGAAACATATCGTTCGCGCCCAGCGAAGGATCACGGTGTATAATTCACCGATGCAACCTGACTCTCATGTAATGGCGGCCCTGTGAGCGGACGAACCGAGGCCGGGCGTTCGCCATTCGCGGTCCTCAATCATCCGCAGTATCGATTGCTGTTCCTGGGTTCGGCCTTTGCGATGGTCGCCTTTGGAATGATGAATGTCGTCCAGGGTGTCGTCGCCTATGAACTCACCGGCAAGAACGGCGCGGTCGGATTCGTCTCCCTCGGCCAGGGCGTCGCGATGCTGTTCCTCAGCCCGGTTGGCGGCGCGCTCAGCGACCGTGTATCGAAACGCAGGATGCTGCTCCTCGCGCAGGGTTGCATTGGCCTCATGTTCGGCGTTATCAGTGCACTGATCTTCACGGGACTCATCACGATCTGGTTGCTGGCGCTGTGTACGCTCATCCTCGGGTGCATGTTCGCGATGATGGGGCCGACCCGCCAGGCCTGGATTGGCGACCTCCTCACTGGGCCGCAACTGGCCCACGGCGTCGCCCTCCAGCAGCTCATGATGAACGCGACGCGCATCGTCGGCCCGCTGATCGCCGGCGCCTTGCTTTCGTTCAACGCGATCGGGACGGGTGGCGTCTACCTCACAATGACTGGTGTCTTTGTCCTGGTGATCTCGGTGCTGGCGCTCATGGAACCGACGCAGCCACGCCCCAACCCGAAGAGGACGTCGATTTTTGGCGACCTGAAGGCGGGGATGCACTACATCTGGAGCACCCCGGACGTCCGCCTGCTGACGCTCATGTTCGCGGGAATCGTCCTCACCGGCTTCTCCTACCAGACGATCCTGCCCGGCTACCTCGAGAACGAACTCGGGCACCCCGCAAGCCAGCTCGGCATCCTATTCGGCGTGATGGCAGTCGGCGGCATCATTACGACGGTGCTCATTACCAGCCGCCGAACACTTTCGCCCGCGTACTTCACCTATGCGTTCGGGGCTGCCCTCGCCGGGTCGCTCCTGCTTCTTGCCCTGGCGCCAAGTTTCATTGCCGCACTCGCCGTCTCTGCCCTGATTGGTGCGACGTCCTCCGGCTTCCAGATGCTGAACAACATCAATTTGATGCAGCGATCGAGCCCCGAATTCTTCGGCCGGGTGATGTCGGTAACGATGATGGCGTTCGGGCTGAACTCGATTGTCGCGTTCCCGGTGGGCCTCATCGCCGACGCCCTCGGCGAACGGACGACCCTCGCGGGCCTCGCGGTCTGCTGCCTGGGAGTGGTCGCAGTGGGTTTCTTCGCCTCGACGAAGATGCTGCTTGAGCGCCCGGGAGTGCGCGCGCCGGATAGGCTTTAACCTCTAAGCTTTAGGTATTAGGCGTTCCAAATCGGCACTAATGCCCGCTCCTGGAGCTGCTACCGCGAGCCGCCACCGTCTCTACCCAATCGAGCAAGACCAAGCCTATAACTTATAACTTCCCGCCCTCCTCCGGCGGCTTCAACGTCCTGAAACCTGCGAGCAGCAGCACATCGTAGAGGATCTTCAGGAGGCCGCCGACGATCAGCGGCCATCCGAAGGACGTCTCGGCGAGCATGGCGCCGGCGAGGAATGGGGCGCCTGCGCTGGCGAGACTGCGCGGCACGTTCGTGATGCTCGCGGCGGCGGCCCGTTCGGCCTCGGGGACGACCGCCATGACGTAGGACTGGCGGGCGGGCACGTCCATCTGCGAGATAGCCGTTCGCACGAGGAGCAGCCCGATTGCGAGCGGCGCCGTCGGGGCGAGTGCAGCCGCGACCATGCAGACGTTCGCCGGGATGTGGGTGTAGACCATCGTGTTTATGAGCCCGATGCGGCTCGCGAGCCACGATGACACCAGCTGCGAACCCGCACTCAGCACCCCCGCGACGAAGAAGATGGCGCCCGCGGTTTCGACCGAAACGTCGAAGCGCTGGAACAGCCAGAGCGCGAGAATCGCCTGGACGACGAACCCACCGCCGAACGAATCGAGGCTGAAGAGCGCCGACAGTCGCAGCACGACGCGCCGAGATTCGTGCAGTCCACTTCGCGCGCCGCTGACCACGGCTTCGACCGGCAGCGGCAGATAGAGCACCGCGCAGACCAACCCGACGGCCGCGTAGCCCAGGAATCCCGCTCGATGGATGGTTTCGAGGTCAGAATCTGTGAGGCGAGCGATGCCGGGCGGGAGAGCCGCCGCGAGCGCCCCAAAAGCGCCGGCGAACGCTCCGCCGAGCGTGTAGCGGGCGAACAACGCCGTTCTTTCTCGCGCCGCCACTCGTCCCGCCAGCAGCGACTGTTCGACCGGCAGGAAGACGCTGACATCGCCCGCGCTCGGGTTCAGGGTGCCAACAAAGGCGACGAGCATGAGGGGCCAGAACCCGGTAACTGCGGCGAATCCGATGCCGGTCAGGGTCATAAGCAGGCAGGCGGCGAGCAGCGTGCGCCGCCCGCCGAGGCGCGTCGCATAGATGCCGGCAACGATCGTGAGCAGCGCCGAGCCCAGCAGCGTCGCCGTAATGATCGCGCCGATCCGGGCCGCGCCGAACCCGAGATTATCGAGATAGACGGCGAGGGTGATACTGACGAAGCCATCGGAGAAGCCGCGAATCGCCCGGGTCGTGACGAGGCGGCCGGCCCCGGCAGTGGCACTTGGCGGCAGCAGTGCAGCGAGGTTCACGCGTGGAGGCACGAGCAGGGAATCACGCCGCTAGACTATCTCAACGCGGCGAAGACACACGTGGCGCCGAAGCCTCGATGGACCGGGTCAGGACGAACGCCACGCCAGTGCTCGTGATGCCATGCAATGAAGAAGTCCTGGCGCGGATTCGAACCGGCGACACGGCGCAATCATTCGTGTTTCGCCCGTCTTCTTTGTGTTCGTCCGGGCGTTATGTTTCGAGTGAGAACGCGAACTATTCGCGCCAAGAATTGCTAACCCGTATACTCACTCAAACTCCCAAGATCCAAGGTGCGTCCGCATGAAAGTCCAGGTTCTGCAGGAAAATCTCCAGAGGGGCCTTTCCATTGTCGGCCGCGCCGTTGCCGCGCGCTCCACGCTCCCCATCACCGCGAATGTGCTCCTTTCGACCGACAACGGCCGGCTCAAGCTCGCCGCGACGGACCTCGAAATCGGCCTCTCCGCCTGGGTCGGCGCGAAAGTCGACGAAGAAGGGGCCACGACCATCCCGTCGCGGCTCATTTCCGACTTCGTCTCCTCGCTGCCGTCGGCGGTGGTGCTGCTCCACATCCCGGAGAACGGCCGCAAGATCGACCTCGAATGCGCGAGCAACAAGTCGACCATCAACACGATGAGCGCCGAAGACTTCCCGCGAATCCTTTCCATCACCGACGGCACATCCATCTCGTTCGACC
>JBBSKE010000166.1:0-7928 GCA_038256595.1 Tepidiformales bacterium
ATGCAATGAAACCCTCGATAACGACGATCTCCAATGCTACTCCGGTTGTGGTCATGCTGGCGGGCCACCAGTGGTAGTAATCCCCAAACCAGTCCTCATTGAGATGAATCGGATTCTCTGCTGCTGCCGCGACTTCAAGCTGCTCGAAAACTGTCTGCAGGCGCGGAGTATTAACAACGTCCTGCTGCGATCGAGAGAGAAGCGTCCACTCCGTGGATGTGATTGGTGTTACAGAGAGAGCGGTGTGTTCGAGATGGCAGCGGCGTTCCTTCAACCCGTGGCGTGCGAGGTACAGCAGCTTGATGGCCTCCCATCGCTCAACGCGGCCCTTCCTCACGGAAGACTGGACCCAGAGTCTCGTTAGCTCAGTGAGGATTCGGGACCCCTCGCGCTCTTCGGTTGACGAGAGCTCGAAGCCCACTACGCCGTTCAGCGAGTTGAACAGGCTCCTGCGTCCGAGGATCCGGCGTGCACGCTGACCAGCGATCGCGGCGACCTCGAAGTCAGAGAGCCCGGGCATCAGCGGGCGGATTCGTCCCCAAATCAGTGTCTCGAGCTGAACAATGCTGGCAGCCTTTGACCCCCATGGATCTGGTCCAGGTGGAGCGGACATCGATTCCTTCCTTCTGCGCCGCTGGGCGCGCTCTGTTGGCTCGCGTTCTACACGCATTTGTAGTGAATTGCACCACTGCGGCTGCATATCGCTGTGTCTTGGTCCGGCCCCGCCATGGTGGTCGTGGACGCATCCGACTGCAGACTCGCCCGCTCGTCGTCGTCGCTGCTGCGCGCACTCTGGCAGACTCAGGCACGCTCTCCATCACTAGATCTAGGGATTCCGAGAATCTGTGGGCCCCGCGAGGCCAGAGAGGTCGGGGAATAGCCGGCGCGCAGGGTTCGGAGGGAGATACGTTGCGCGCCGGCCGGAAAACGATCGCGATTCCGGGCCGGGCTGGCCGGGGAGCGGGAGGGAATCGCTCGCCCGGACCAGCCTTGCCGCCTAGCGGAGGTCAATGATGGACGCTGGTCGAGCGCCCGGCTCCGCGAGGGAGCGCAAGAGCTCGTCGAACTTGGCCTGGGATGCCTCGTCGTTCACCACGACGTACTCGGTCGCCATGCCAGGCACGTCCATCCCGGGGAATGAACTTACCCGGGCGATTTCGTCAACCGAGGAGACAACGACAAACTGGCGGAGCGAGCTGGCGACCGGGTCTTTGGCTGAGACGAGGATCTCCGGGAGCATGTCGTTCACTCCAGCGGGGAACCACGCCGGAGCCTTGGTCACCGTGTCCGGGTTAGATGCGGCGGATTCGTTGTCGCGAAGGATCAGGAATGCCCCACCTGCGACGGCGACGGTGATGAGTGCGGTGCTCAGCGCGATTGCGGCCACGCGGCCACGCGGGGAGGAGTGGGCTTCGGTGCGTGCGATGGGATTGACAGACATCTTTCAGTTCTCCGAGTGGGATGTGGTTTGGGCCCACACGCAATCTCGCATTTCCGAAGAACCTCTCCATCGCCAGATGTAGCGATTTCCGCGAGTCACCAATAGTGGTGACTCGCCGCCCCGATCGCAGTCAGCCGCAGTGCGATACCCGAGGGCGTGCCAGGGCCGGTTGCAGCGCTCTCTCCGAGCACGGCGGTGCACGCGTCCAAGGCATCCCCGTCTGCATGCAGGTAATCGGCACGCCCCTCGCTGAGGCCATGGTTTTCCGGGTCGCCCACGCCTACGGGCAGGCGACCGACTGGTGCCTGGGGCCGCCGGTCATCGAGTGACGGCGGCCAGCAATGCCGCTGCGGGCTCGTCGGCGACGACCACGAGACCGGGGTGTCCCTGGAGGAAGGATGCGGGGACCTGGGACGTGACCGGGCCGTCGAGGGCGGCGGCGAGGACCGCGGCTTTGCTCGCACCGTTCACGATCAGCAAGAGCGACTTTGCAGCGAGGATTTCGTCCATCCCCATCGTCATCCCGGCAGTGGGCGCTGGCTCCCAGCCGTCCGCCACCTGGCCCTGGGTCTCCATCGTCAGCGGTAGTGAGCGGCAGGCCGAAGAGGGGCCGCTGCCCGGTTCGTTGAACGCGACGTGGCCGTTCGCACCGAGACCAACGACGGCGAGGTCGAGGCCACCGGCGTCCGCAAGCTGGGCGCAGATCGCCTGGATCTCGGTGCCGGGATCGGGCGCATCGAATCGTGGCAGGATGACCGGCGTGCAGGTCACGGGCGAGAGGTAGCGGGCGAAGAAGGCGGCGTTCGTCCCCGGGTTCGCGACTGGCGAGCAGTATTCGTCGAGCGCGAAGAGCGTGGTCCCGGGCGGGAAGCGGAACTGCGCCGCGGCCATGGCTTCGTAGACCGGGACCGGCGTGCGGCCGCTCGGCAAAGCGATAACCGGCGCTGCTGGCAGCTCGGCAAGCAACTCATTCAGCGCCGAGAGGGCAGCCGTACCGAAGTTCGCGGGCTCGGTGACGGTCACGCGCGGCCGAGCCATCAAGAGAGTCGCACCACGCGGCCGGTGCGCGCGGATTCGTAGCCGGCGAGCGCAATGGCCAGGCTTTCGCGCCCATCTTCGCCGGTGACGAGCGGCTCCGTGCCGTCGCGAATCGAGCGGACGAAGTGGACGAACGGGTCACCGACCGGGCTCGCCGCGAGGATTTCCGGGATGACCTTCTTCGAACCCGTGCCGTCCTGGAGGTTGATTGCGAGCGGCTCTTCGGCCGAGCGCCCCATGGCGATGTGGCCGAGTTCGCCGTGGATCATGATCTGGCGGTCCGGGAAGGGGCGCGCGGACCACGACGATTGCACGCTGGCGAGGACATCGCCTTCAAAGCGCATGAGGACGAACGCGTTGTCGTCGGCGAAGGTCGGGCGGGCGACACGCGCGGTCATGGCGGTGACTTCGAGCACGGGCCGGTCGATCATCCAGCGGACGAGGTCGATCATGTGGATACCCATATCGAGGAGACTGCCGCCGCCAGCATCGTCCTTCTCCCAGAACCAGGTGGAGGTCGCGCCCCAGAACTCTTCGGGGCCGGCGTGCATGAACATCCCGCGGGCGGAGTAGGGCTTGCCGATCGCGCCCTCCTGCATCGCCTTGCGGATGGCCTGGTAGATAGGTACGAAGCGCAGGTTGTGGGCGACCATCAGGGTCACGCCTTCGTTGCGGGCGGCCCCGACCATCGCGTCGGCATCGGCCATGGTCGTCGCCATCGGCTTTTCGACGAGGATGTGCTTGCCGGCGCGCGCGGCCGCGATGGCGATGCGCGCGTGCAGCGTGTTCGGTGTGCAGATGTCGATCGCATCGATCTCCGGATCCGCGATCGCCTCCTCCCAGGAGGAGAGGACGCGCGGGTTGCCGAACTGGCGGGCGACTTCCTCGGCTTTTTCGCGATGGCCGCTGACGACCGCCGCGAGTTCGGCTTCGGGCGCGGCGACGTAGGCCGGGAGGTGGGCGCGCTGCGCAATCAGGCCGCAGCCGATGACCGCGACCCGGACCGGTGGTTTCTGTGTCATGGCTGGTTCCCCGTTTCGAAGACGACTGTGCCGCGGGCGATGGTGGCCTCGACGTGGAGCGTTTCGTCGAGCAAGACGAGGTCTGCGAACTTGCCGATGCTGATGCTTCCGGTTTCACCATCGATGCCCATCGCGCGGGCGGCGTTGGCCGAAGAGATGGCCGTCAGCGCTTCGAGGTCCGGGCCGAGGAGGCTGGCGGCGTTGCGCAGGCCCTGGTCGAAGGTGGCGACGCTGCCGGCGAGGGTGCCATCGAGCAGGCGGCAGCTGTTGTCTTTGACGATGACCGTGCGGAAGGAGGACGAGTACTCGCCGTCGGGCTGACCGGCCATCATCGAGGCGTCGGTGATGAGCGCCACGCCGCCTGGTCCGCGGGCACGAAGGAGAACGGTCGCTGCCACCGGATCGACGTGGACGAAATCGAGAATCAGCTCGGCGAGCAGCTCCGGACGAGCCAGCGTCGCACCGACCATGCCCGGCTTGCGGTGGTCGAGCGGCGACATCGCGTTGTAGGTGTGGTTCGTGATCGTTGCACCGGCTTCGATCCCGGCAACCGCCTCGGCGTAAGTCGCGTCGGTATGGCCGAGGGAGATGACGATGCCCTGGGCGCGCGCCTCGCGGATGAACTCGAGCGCGCCCGGGAGCTCTGGAGCGATGTTCACGCGGCGAATCGTGTTGTTCGAAGCCGCGACCAGGGTGGCCAACTCGGCGAGGCTCGGCGTACGCAGATTCTCGGCGGTCCAAGCGCCCTTTTTCGCGGGGCTAATAAACGGTCCTTCCATGAAGATGCCGGCGATGCGCGCACCGCCGGTATTGCGGTCCACGGCCCCGGCCGCGCCGTCGATGGTCTTCGCAATCGCCTCGAGCGAGGGCCCAGCGCCGAGGCCCGCGTAGCAGGTGGTGACGCCGGATGTCGCCATCGCGCGCGCAGCTGCGATGACCGCTTCGGTCCCATCCCCGAAGCCGTTGCCGTGGTTGCCATGGACATGGAGGTCGATAAAGCCGGGCAGGAGCACGTCGCAGTCGTAGCGAACGGCCCCATCCGGGATCTGCACGCCGCCAGCCGGCCCGGCAGCGACGATTCTCTCGTCTTCGACCAGGACCACTGCATCGCTCACGACGCCGGCCGGCAGGACAGCCCGAGCGGCCCGGATGGCGATAAGGCTCACGGCGCGGCCACGGGGCGGACAGACTGCCCGGTTCGCGCGGATTCGTAGAACGCGAGGCAGGCGGCGAGATTCGCACGCGCCTCGACCGCGGTCGAAAGTGGCGATTCGTCTCCGTTCATGCAGGCGATGGCGTGCTGGATGAAGCCGGTCGAGGGAGCCGGTGGGGTCATCTGCAGCCAGCCGGGGAGGCCGAAGTCGCCGTTGAACATCATCTTGCCGGTCGCCGAATCCATCATCAGGGAGCCGCGATCGCCGACGATCTCGATCGCCTCGCGGGAAGCGCCGGGCATGGACGTCCAGGTGTCTTCGATGGTACCCATGCAGCCGTTTTCGAAACGGAACACGCCGTGACCGTAGTCTTCGACCGGGATCTCGGTGTGTCGCACGTTCGCGGTCATGCCGGTCACCGATTCGACCTCGGAACCGAAGAGCCAGCGCAGGACATCGACGTGGTAGACAGCGTGGTCGATGAACGCCCCGCCGGGGTGGCGGGTTGGGTCGGCGAACCAGCCAGGTTCAGTCGCGCCGGGCCAGGCCTGCGGCAAGCCGGCGCGAAACACGAGGTGCGCGTTCACGAGGTTGCCAATCTTCCCTTCGTCAATCCATTCCTTGAAACGCATGTTCCAGGGCGACAATCGCCGGGCGGCGTCGTTCGGGAGGTAGAGCTTGCCGGTGCGCTGGACCGTCGCGACCAGGGCGTCGGCGTCGGCGAGGTTCATCGCCATCGGCTTGATCGCGGCGACCGCCTTCCCGGCTTCGAGCGCGAGGGTGACGATGCGCGCGTTCTGGTCGGTGCTCGAATAGCAGGCGACGATATCGACATCGTCGCGCGTAACGGCGTCTTCGTAGGAGGTGCCGACAGGGATACCGAAGCGCTTCTCGAGATACTTCGCCTGCTCGGCGTCAGCGTGGGCGACAGCGACGACCTCCGCCCCGGGATGGCGCAGCACTTCGGCGAGCGCTCCGAAGCCGTTATACCAGTGGTCCAGCCCGGCGAAGGCGAAACGGACTGTCAAAGGAGGTGCTCCGCGACCTTGCGGACGGCCGCAACGATATCGTCTGCGTCCGCTTCGCTGACTTTCGGGCCGATGCCGATGCTCAGCGAGCGCCCGAGAAGGTCTTCGCTGCGGGGGCACATGCCCATATAGTACTTGCGGTCGGTTGGGTGCTCCTGGCAGTTGAACGGGCAACCCTTCGACCAGGCGGTTTTCTGGTTGAGCACGGCCGGGTTGTTGTACACCGGCATGCCGCCGTACACGCGCCCGGCGCCGATCCCCTCGGCCTTGAGCGCGTCGGCGAACTGGATCGCGGTCTCTTCCTTTTCGAAGAACATCGTGATGTTGCCGCCGGAACCCGCCGGGTCCGGGATGCGACGCCATTCCACGGGCAGGTCGCTGAGGCGCTGGCGAATCCCGGCGGCGCGCTCGCGCATGGTCGCAACCATCTCTTCGAGGCGCTCGATCTGGGCGGCAGCGAGCGCCCCGGCGATCTCGGTCATGCGCAGGTTCGAACCGATGAACGGCTCGCCCGATGTGAGTTCGCGAATCGCGCCGGTGGAGGTGGTGAACTGGCCGCCCTGGTCGTGGAAGCGAGCAGCGCGGTCGAAGACTTCGAACTGGTCGGTGATGAGCGCGCCGCCCTCGCCGGTCGTGATGTTCTTCGAAAGCTGCAGGCTATAGGCGCCCGCATCTCCGATGGAGCCCACCTGGCGGCCGTTGTAGGTGACCCCCATCGCCTGGGCGGCGTCTTCGAGCACGCGAATACCATGCTTGCGGGCGACGGCCATGATCGGGTCCATATCGCAGCTGACGTTCGAGAGATGCACCGGGATGACGGCCTTCGTCTTCTCCGTAATCATCGCCTCGAAGGACGCCGGGTCGAGATTGAGCGACTCGTCGACCTCGGCGAAGACCGGCACTGCGCGCGAATTCACGACCGCGCCGACGGTGGCGATGAAGGTCACTGCCGGGACGATGACTTCGTCGCCATCTTCTACGTGGAGGCCGACGAGGCCAGCCTGCAGGGCCGACGTCCCGGAAGTGACGCCGAGCGCATACTTCGCGCCGGTGATTTCGCGCAGGCGGCGCTCGAAAAGCTCCGTTTTGTTCTGCATGTCGGGGCCGTAGTAGCGGAAGAGCGAGCGGCTCTTCAGAACGTCTTCGACCGCCTTCATCTCGGCCTCTTCGTTCAGATACGAAAGGCCCTTGTCGGTGTCGAGCGGGATAGTGCGGACGGGTGTGCCGCCGTTAATTGCGAGGGTGCTGCGAGCAGTTATGACTGGCCTCCAGGGAAAAGGGTCTTGAGCAGCCCGAGGGCGGTATCGACGATGATGCCCTCCGCCTCGGGGCCGAAACGGGTGCTGCCGACCTCGTAGCCGGCGCAGGGGAACTCGTTTGCGGGCGCGAAATAGCCCGCGTAGTCGTTCGCATAAGCGCAGACGAAGACGTGCGGCAGGCCGGAGCGCTTCTCGATGGCCCAGCCGGTCTCGGTGAAGAATTCGCCGGGGAGCATGACGACGGCGGCCTCGTTGGAGAGCCGGAAGGCCTGCACTTCGAGCCGCTGGGTCGCGCCTGGCTGGTAGGGGAAGCGGTTGGTGGTCGCGCGGTCCATGCGCAACTGGGCGAGTTTCGGGCGGATGGCGCGGCGGCCCTCGATGTCGCCCTCGGCGAGCGCGGCGAGTTGGTCCTCGATCGTCTTGATCTCGGCTTCGATCTCAGCCAGCGGGGGGAGCACCTTTCGCGGCAGTTCGATGTAGGTGCGGGCGGCGGCCAGGCCGAGTCCGGAGAGGACGGTGCCATCGGCGAGGCTCGCGGGGACCGATTCTTCCCAGCTGAGGATGCGGCAGAACTGCTCTTCGCCGACGGGGCGAAGCTCGGCGACCGCGCGCGTCGCAGCGGCGCCGACGATGCTGCCGATGCGGCGAATCTCGGCGAAATCGTGGCGCATCCAGACCGGGTTGACGTCGCCGCAAGTGCCCTGCATGTAGATGGCGGTGCCGCCGAGCGCCTGCTCGAGCAGTTTCACCGCGACTCCGGGGAAGTCGGCGGAGTAAAGCATGTTGTCGTATTCAAGGACGGTGGCGTGGCACGCGTAACTGATGACGGTGGCCACCGGCTCGGGCGCGCCCTCCGCAGCCGCGACCAGCACCTTGAGCGTTGTCTCTTTCGGCCCGGACGGGTCGCGGCGGTTCTGGCTGATGGTCGAAACTTCGCTCAGCCCGACTTTCAGGCCGACCGGCTGCATATTGCCGAGTGCGACACG
>JBBSKE010000167.1:0-7920 GCA_038256595.1 Tepidiformales bacterium
AGCGGCGAGTCCAAGGCCCCGGCGAAGACAGAAGCCGCGACGACCAGCTCCGAATCCTCCTCGTCATCGGCCTCCGCCAGTACGGCGAGCAGCGATTGACGAGGTTGTCGCGAAAATTGTCGCATCAGTCGGTCCAATCAGTCATCGGAACAGCTGTCGCAATTGGTAAATGGGCTACAAACGGGAAGCTGCGACGAATCTGGAACACAACCTTCTAATTAAAGCCTGCGCCCGCGTATACTCGTTTTCATGCCAATTGCCACCCGCGACGGACGTTTGCCTTCGAGAGACGCGATCCTCGACGCAGCGCGAACGCTATTCGCTTCGCACGGCCTGCGCGGCACGACCGTTCGCGCAATCGCCAAGAGTTCTGGCCTGAGCAACACACTTCTTTACTACTATTTCCCGCGGAAGGACGACCTCCTCGACGCGCTCCTCAAGCCGCCCGCCATGCCGATTCCGACTGTGCCGGAAGCGTGGACGCCCCATGCCATCAGCGACGCCCTGGACTTCCTGGAGAAGACATTCTTCAGCTGGACCGAACGGGACGATTTTCTGCGCATGGTGATCATCGAGTGCTATGCCGGCAACCAACGCTGCCTCAGCCTTTCGACTACTCAGCTCAATCTCTACATCGATGCCATAGAGCCACTCCTCTCCGTTGGTTGCAGCCGCGCGGAAGCGCGCGAACGGGCGACGGCGCTCGGCTTCGCGCTCACCGGCCTCATGTGGCAGGCGGTCATGCACGACGGGCCGACGTTTAACGAGCGGCTCTCTTCCCCGGCCGGGCGCAAACGCGTCCGAACCACTATCGAACTGCTCCTTCCGCGTCCCGTTTCGGCAATGGGGGCTGCGTGACGCGAGAATCCCACGAAGTTCTACCCCCTCACGACTCTTCCACCCGCGACCGCATCCTCGAGGCGGCGATGCGCCTCTTCGCTGACCGCGGATATGGCGCGACCCCGATCAAGATGATTGCGCGCGCCTGCAACCTCTCCGATGCGGGCGTCTTCCATCATTTCCCGTCGAAGCGCGACATCCTCGAGGCGCTGCTCGAACGCCCCCATCAGCGGCTTGAACAGCGCGTTTCAGACGAGCCCGTGCGGGACTTCAATTCGCTCGATGCCCTGGTCCTGCGCACGCTCGAATCGGCGCACGTGAACGAGCCAATCCTGCGAGTGCTCATCCGCCAGCAGCTCGTCGGCGACTCGGAAGCGATGACCGCGCGTGACGCCGCCCTGACGAATTGGCGCGAAATGCTTCGAAAGTGGTTCAAGGAGTACGAACCCGAGGATGCGGAAATCCTCGTCGAAGCGTTTATCAACGGCTTCATGGGCTGGATATTCCTCATGCAGGTCCGCCACGGTGCGGGCCTCGCCGGGCGGCTGCTGACCGAGCAATTCCGCCAGGAAACTTACGCACATATTCGCCTCTGCGTGCCCCTCGACCGCTTCACCCTGAAGGCCCACAAGGCTTACCGTTCGGATTCCGAAGCGAGTTCGTGAGAGCCGTTGTCCAGCGGGTTTCCTCCGCGGAGGTGCGGGTCGCAGGCGACGTTGTGGGCAGCATCGGCCCCGGCATGCTCCTGCTCCTCGGCGTACACGAGACCGACACGCCGGCAATAGCGACAAAGGTCGCCGCGAAGATTCTCGCACTCCGCATCTTCGAGGACGGTGACGGGAAGATGAACCTCGCCCTCGAGGCGGTCGGCGGCGCGGTCCTCTGTGTGAGCCAGTTCACCCTTTATGCCGATGTCCGCCGCGGCAACCGGCCATCCTTCGCCCAGGCTGCGAACGGCGAGACCGCCCAGCCGCTCTACGAACACTTCTGCGCCGAAATCCAACGAGCCGGGATTCGCTGCGAGCGCGGCATCTTCGGTGCAGACATGCAGGTTCGCCTGGAAAACGATGGTCCGGTCACGGTCATCATCGATTCCGCCGACCTCGAGACGCCGCGCCGGTAGCCGATTCTCAGGCCCGGCCCTCGGGTTCGGGCGCTGCGGGGCGCGCAATCCCGCGACCCGCTACGCTTGATCGAACACCCAAATTCGACCCAGACGACCGTCCCGGAGGCCCCGACCATGCGAATGAGCAAGCTGATGCTGAAGACCCTGCGAGATGCCCCGGCCGAGGCCGAGCTGCGCAGCCACCAGCTACTGTTGCGGGCCGGACTCGTAACGTCGCTCGCCGCCGGGCTCTACTGCTTCACGCCGGTCGGCTGGCGTGTTCAGCGCAACATCGAGCGCATCATCCGCGAGGAGATGGACGAGAGCGGCGCCCAGGAGGTCCACCTCCCCGCGCTTTCGCCGATTGAGATGTGGGACCAGTCCGGCCGCAATGAACAGATGGGCCAGACCCTCTTCCGCCTGCACGATCGCAAGGAGCGCGAGTTCGCCCTCGGCCCGACGCATGAGGAGGTGGTCAGTTTCCTCGCTGGCCGCCATATCCAGAGCTACCGCGACATGCCGGTCACGCTCTACCAGATTCAGACGAAGTTTCGCGACGAGACGCGCCCTCGCGGCGGCCTGATTCGCCTGCGCGAGTTCACCATGAAGGACGCCTACAGCTTCGATTCGAGCTGGGAGGCGCTGGACGACTCCTACGACGCCGCCTTCGCCGCCTACAAGCGCATTTTCTCGCGCGCAGGGGTCCCGGTGATCCCCGTTGCCGCGGATTCGGGCGCGATCGGCGGCAAAGACTCCCAGGAGTTCATCTTCCTCACCGAGACGGGCGAGGACACGATCCTCCTCTGCCCCGGCTGCGGATACGCCGCGAACGCCGAGAAGGCCGAGTTCCGCAAGCCGCCTGCCGTGGCCGCCGAGCCCCTGCCGATGGAGAAGGTTTCGACCCCCGGGCAGAAGACGATCGCGAGTCTCGCAGCCTTCCTCAACGTCGAACCGCGGCAGACGAATAAGGCCGTCTTCTACCGTGTCGATGGCCAGCCGGTGTTCGTCTGCATCCGTGGCGACCTCGATGTGAACGAAATCAAGCTCAAGAACACGCTCAAGGCGAAGGACCTCGTGCCGATGGACGACGCAATGGTGCGCGCAGCCGGTCTCGTCGCGGGTTCTGCCTCCGCGGTCGGTCTGAAGGGCATGATCATCGTCGCCGACGACAGCGTGGTCGAAGCCCCGAACCTCGTCGCCGGGGCGAACGAGCATGATGCGCACTACCTCAACACGAACCACGGCCGCGACTGGCAGGCCGATATCGTCGCGAACATCGCCCTCGCCCGTGCCGGCGATGCCTGCGCGAACTGCGGCGAAACCCTCGCCGACCAGCGCGGCATCGAGATGGGCCACGTCTTCAAGCTAGGGACGCTCTACTCGGAAACGATGGGCGTCCATTTCCTCGCCGAAGATGGCGAGCGGCTACCAGCAATCATGGGCTGCTACGGCATCGGCGTGGAGCGCATGCTGGCCGCCGTCATCGAGGCGAACAACGACCAGAACGGGATTATCTGGCCGACCGAAGTCGCGCCCTACGACGTACACATCGTCGCCCTGAACCTCGAGCAGGCCGGCATCCCGGAGGATGTCGCGGCGATCGAATCGATGCTTGCGGGGGCAGGTCTGACCGTCCTCATCGACGATCGGATGGACCAGTCCGCAGGTATCAAGTTCAAGGACGCGGACCTGCTGGGCATGCCCGTGCGAATCACGATCAGCCCGCGCGCGAAGGAGAAGGGCGGGGTCGAAGTGCGCAATCGCCGCTCGGGCGAGACTGCCGTCGTCCCCGTCGATGGGCTGCTCGCGGCAATCCAGGAGATTCGCAGCCTGGGATAGTCTCCATTCACGCCCCTCGCGGACGGCGTCGTGCCCTGGTAGCGCTTTCGGGCGTATCATATGGGCTGTGGCTGCCGCGGCGCGCCCGGGACCAGGTTCCGGCGCTCGCGGGTTTAGCGGCTGCCAACCAGGAACTCCGAAACCTGGTGTGGTCTTTACGTGTCCTTTTGCGTTTCTGACCAGCCAGGGTGGAGTACACCTTGATCCCGCCGTGCTATACTACGAAGTAGCCAGGCATCCTGAAGGGAAGTGGGTCTCAGGCCCACTTTTTTGTTGAGGTCGATGAACAAGGAATTTCTGCTCGCCATTAGTCAGCTCGCCGCTGAGAAGAACCTCTCGCGCGATGTCGTCCTGCACGCCGTTGAGGCTGCGCTCGCCACCGCCTACAAGCGTGAGGGTGACAATGCGCCTGCCGTATATGTCAAGATCGACACCGATAACGGTGCCCTCCACGCGTACAACCAGAAGACGGTCGTCGACGATGTGGAAGAGCCAGCGGTAGAGATCGCGCTCGAAGAAGCACGCCGTTACAAGACCGACGCTGTCCCCGGAGATGTCCTGGATTTCGAAATGAAGCTCCCGGAGAACGCGGGCCGCATCGCTGCGCAAACGGCGAAGCAGGTCGTCCTCCAGAAGCTCCGCGAAGCTGAACGCGACGCGGTCTTCCAGGAATATCACGGCCGCGAAGGCGAAATCATGGTTGCCACCGTGCAGCGCATCGAAGCGCGCCAGGCCACCGTGGAACTGCCCAAGGGCACCGAAGCCATCCTCCCCGGCAGCGAGCAGGTCCGCAGCGAACACCTTCGCGCGGCCCAGCGCCTCAAGGTCATCCTCCTCGAAGTGAAGCGCGAACAGCGTGGCCCCCAGGTCATCGTCAGCCGCTCGCACCGGCTGCTCTTGCGCCGCCTCTTCGAAATGGAAGTCCCGGAGATCGCCGCCGGCACCGTCGAGATCAAGTCCATCGCCCGCGAAGGCGGGCACCGCAGCAAGATTGCGGTCCATTCGCGCGTTCCCAGCATCGACCCGATTGGCGCCTGCGTCGGGATGCGCGGCTCGCGCATCCAGGCGATCGTCAACGAACTCGGTGGCGAACGCATCGACGTCATCAAATGGGACCCGGACCCGGCGAAATTCGTGGCGAACGCCCTCAGCCCGGCGAACATCATCGAAGTCATCGTCGATGTCGATGAGCGCCGCGCCTCGGTGATTGTGCCGGACCGCATGCTCTCCCTCGCCATCGGCAAGGAAGGCCAGAACGCGCGGCTCGCTGCCAAGCTGACCGGCTGGGGCATCGACATCCGCAGCGAAGCCGCCGCCTCCACTGGCGAGCAGGTCACGACCTTCGTGCCCTACCAGCCGGGTGAGACGCCGGACATCGACATCATCCAGGAAGCCGAAGACGTCGCTGCCGCAGCAACACTGGCTGCCGAGGCGCCGGTCCAGCTTTCACCGGATGGCGTCGACGCGCCGCTCGTTACCGCCGCTGAGCTCACTGAAGCGCCGGTCGGCCGCGAGGACGATATCAACTTCGCTGCCGCGCTCGCAGTCATGCCGGTTCCGGACCGCGAGGAACGCGAATCTGAGGATTACGGCGAAGAGGACGAAGAAGAGTACGAGATTCCGACCGTTATGGCCCCGGACCTTCGGCCTTCCGCCATCCGTTTCGCCGAAGACGTCCTGCCCAAGCGGCAGGAAGAAGAAGACCCGAAAAAGACGGGCGCCAAGAAGCCTCGCCGCGCACGCAGCTACGAGGAAGAAGGCGACGACGAGGAAGAACTCGATTACCGCATCCACTAGGCGGGCCGCCCCCGGTAACCCCCGGTCGCGATGTCCGCGGACCGCTCTGCCCGCGGAGTTGGTGGTCAGATGACAGGCGAGAACGCGGCCCAGGTTGCGAAACCGAAGCGTGTCCCCCAGCGGACGTGCATCGCATGCCGGCTTGAGCAGGGCAAGCGGACCTTCGTGCGAATCGTGCGGACACCCGAAGGTCGCGTCGTCGTTGATGAAACAGGGCGGGCGAACGGGCGAGGTGCATACCTCTGCCGTGAGCAAAAATGTTGGGTGAAAGCCCTCAAAGGCAGTACGATAAGTAATGCACTCAAAACCATTCCGGCGAAGGAAGACGTGGAAGCACTCCGTGCTTTCGGCCAGTCGTTGCCGGTAGGAGAAGGCGGTACAGTTGTCTACACAGACGCAATCACGAACCCGGCCAGTCGCCATCCCGGCCGCACTGACGGTAAAAGAACTCGGTGACCTTCTCGGTGTCTCCCCAATTGACGTAATTAAGCGCCTGATGACCCACGGCGTCATGGCCAACATGAACCAGACGATTGACTACGAAACCGCCGCGATCATCGCGGTGGATTGTGGCTTCGACCCCAGCGAAGAGACGGTCGAAGAGAACGCTTCCGCCCTCGGCATCCTGGAAGAGGAAGAGCCGGACGACCCGGCTACGCTCCTGCCCCGTCCGCCGGTTGTGACCATCCTCGGCCACGTCGACCACGGCAAGACGAGCCTCCTCGACGCGATTCGCCAGGAGAACGTCGCCGGTGGCGAAGCAGGCGGCATTACGCAGCACGTCGGCGCCTACCAGGCGACGAAGCAGGGCAAGGTCATCACCTTCATCGACACCCCCGGCCACGCCGCCTTCACGGCGATGCGCGCTCGCGGCGCCCAGGTGACGGATATTGCGGTCCTCGTGGTCGCGGCGGACGACGGCGTCATGCCCCAGACCATCGAGGCGATTAACCACGCTCGCGCCGCCGAAGTGCCGCTGATCGTCGCCATCAACAAGATGGACGTCCCCGGCGCGAACCCGGACCGAATCAAGCAGCAACTCACCGAGTACAGCGTGGTCGTCGAAGAGTACGGCGGTGACGCCGTTGTCGCCGAAGTCTCCGCGCTCAAGAAGACTGGCCTCGACGAACTGCTCGAATCTATCCTCCTCGTCGCCGAAGTGGCCGAATACAAGGCCAACCCGAATCGCCCGGCTCGCGCGGTCGTGGTCGAAGCCGAGATGGCAACGAGCCGCGGACCGGTCGCGACCGTCCTCGTCCAGAACGGCACGCTGCGCCAGGGCGACGCCATCGTCGTCGGCGAAATCAGCGGCAAGGTCAAGGCGATGTTCGACTACAAGGGACAGCGCATCAAGGAAGCCGGCCCCTCGGTCCCCGTGGTCATCATGGGCCTCGAGACGGTCCCGGAAGCTGGCGAACGTGTCCGCGTGGTCGCCGATGAGAAGGAAGCCCGCACGATCGTGGAGGCCCGCAAGCGCGAGCGCGAAGCCAGCGAGCAGAACTCTCACGCCCGCGTGAACCTCGATACGCTCTTCAACGAAATCAGCGCCGGCAAGCTCAAGGAGCTGATTCTCATCCTCAAGTCCGATGTTCGCGGCAGCGCTGAGGCCATCAAGGGCTCGCTCGAACGGCTGAGCAACTCCGAAGTCAAGATCAAGGTCATTCACACTGCGACTGGCCCGATTAACGACTCCGACGTGATGCTCGCCGAAGCGTCGAACGCGATTATCCTCGGCTTCAACACGAAGGTGGACCAGACGGCCCGCCGCCGTGCCGAGGCGACAGGCATCGACATTCGCAACTACACGATCATCTACCAGCTCCTCGAAGACATCGAGAAGGCGCTGGCCGGCATGTACGAGCCAGTCTTCAACAACGTCATCGATGGCCACGCCGAAGTGCGGCAGGTGTTCAAGTCGAGCCGCCTCGGTGGTATCGCTGGCTCCTACGTGCTCGATGGCACGATCAAGCGCGGCCTCGCGGTTCGCGTCTTCCGCGGCAAGGAAGAGATCGGCCACGGCCGCTGCGAAGGCCTCAAGCGCTTCAAGGACGACGTCCGCGAAGTTGCCTCCGGCTACGAGTGTGGTGTCACGATCTCCGGGTTCGACCGCTTCCTCGAAGGCGACGTGCTTGAATTCCACCACGAAGAGCGCCAGAACTAGCCTCCAGGCACCATTCCAAACACACAGAGAGAGGGCATCCAATGGATGCCCTCTCTTTTCGTTGCCCGATGTTGCTCCCGCTCCAATCGACCTAACCTTACCCGCGCATTGCCGCTAGTTTGAGCATGTTCGAGAGGCCCGTCGCCGCCCGCGCAACGCTCGGGTAGACCGCGAGGCC
>JBBSKE010000168.1:0-7904 GCA_038256595.1 Tepidiformales bacterium
ACGCCGCGTGGCTCGAGCCGCTTCTCGATGCGACGGAAGGCCTTTCCGCGGCGCTCGATACCGAGCCGCCAAGCTACTACTTCGAAGCCTCGCTCAAGAGCCGCTTCCTCGAAGCCGCCAGCGAGCGCCGCTATCGCCCGGTCGCTGAGCCAGCGTCCCGCTCTTCGCGCGTGAAGACCGGCTTCGCCAGCGCCACCGTGCTCGCCGGCACCGCTGCCGCCGCGTTCGCCACGCTCGGCTTCGTGACCGCCGACGATGCCGTGCCCGGCGATTGGAACTACCGCTTCAAGACGACCCAGGAACGCATGGAATACGCCCTCGCCCCCGGCGACAGCAAAGTCGATATCCAGATTAACCAGACCCAGGCACGTGTCTACGAAATCCAGGTGCTTACGAAGCGCGGCAATATCTCCCCGCAGGAGATCCAGAAGCTCGAAGACGAAGTCGCGCAACTTCGGACCCAGATAGAAAAGCGCCCGACTGCCCCGGACGACGTCCAGAAGCAGCAACTCAAAGCCCTCCAGGACCTCAGCACCGTCGTCCTCAATGCGGCGACCGAGAAGAACGAAGCGGTGAAGCCGGCTGCTGCAAGCGCCCTCACCGCCGTCACTGAAGCAGTTGCTGCCGGTGGCGTTACTGGCGGCGGTCCCGTCGCCGTGGCCGAACCTTCCCCGACGCCCACCCAGGTGGCCGCCGCGATAGTCGACCCGGGCGGCACGATTATCGCCATCACCGAGCCGACTGCGACGCCAGTGCCCACCTCCGAGCCGACCGCGGAACCCACGGCAGTGCCGACAACGCCGCCGACAATCGTCCCGACCGCTCCCCCGGCGACGCCAACTGCGACGAGCGAGCCCCCGACTCCGACTGCGACCGCGGAGCCGCCGACGCTAACACCCACGGCGACTGTCGCGCCAACGGAGACTCCGACCGCCCAGCCGACCGGGTCTCCGTCGCCCTCTGCGACACCCACTCCGTAAACAGCACCCGGGGCATCTTTCCCGGCGCGTTGCCACACGCCGCGCCGCCGCCTAGCCTCGGAGTGTCCCCCAATTCTTCGAGGTACCTTATGCCGAATCGTTTTCTCATTCGCGGCCTCGCCGCTGCCACGCTTTCGTTCGCACTCCTCGCTGCCGCCTGCGGTGGCGACGACGACAACGCCGACGAGCCGACTACGGCCGCTGGCACCACTGGTGACACCGGCGCCGCTGCGACCGCCGGCCCGCAATCATCTCCCACGCGCTCCAGCCCGTCGCGTGCCGTGCCCACCGCCGTTCCTGCCGAAGGCGCAGCGCTCATGGTTGCGAATCCCCAGGCGAAGGTGCAGTACGTCCCCACTACCGACGAGTTCCGGGCCCTCGCGAAGACGACCGTCAAGGGCAAGGAAGGCGTCTCGCTCGCGACCCTCGCCACCAGCGCCGGCATCACCGGGGCGACCCTCGCGACCATCGACGGCACGGTCGCAGCCAACGGCGCCCTCGGCGCGATTCGCTACAACCTCGCGGATATCGGCTCAACCACTATCTTCGTGATGGACGACCGGGGTCACATCTCGATGGCGAGCGACACGATCCCCGAGGCGGAGTGGCTCACCGTCGTGACCGCTATCGTCCTCGAGTAGCTCCCAGCGCCGGAATTCGGCGAGGGCTTCGTCATCGAAGAGGGTTGCGGCCAACGCCCATTGCGCCGGGTTGCGCGGCGGGATGCCATGCATGAGCTGCCCGCGCAGGGCGATCGATGCGAGCTGCGTCTCTTCGTCACCGGAACCCGGCGGCAGGCTCGCAAGCGTTCGAACCACCCCGGAGATCGCTGCGGCCTGGGGCGGCAACAACGCCCCATCGATGATTCGCTCGATGACCCACCACTGCAGCGCCAGCGGGTCGCGCGCTTGGATAGCCGCCGGCAGCGCAATTGGCGCAGTCTCCTCGCTCGATTCGAACTCGTCCGTATTCGCTGAGATTGCAGGCCGGGGATTCGCACGACGGCTCCCCGATGCAGTGTTCGAGTCGCGGCCGGCGGTCGATTCAGGCAGGCCATGCTCTCGCCGCCAGCGCCGATGGCTGGCGACCGGGCATTTCGACCACGGCCAGCTGCACGGTTTGCCGCGAGTGGTGGGTGCGCCGCAGGGCGATGCGTTGTCCATGGATCGAGCGTCGAACAGCCTGCACGTCAGCGAAGAGCGTGCCCTGTCGCGCCGCCGGGCGAAGGGCGACGGGTGCTGTCGGGCGGGCGAAACCTTCACCCAGGCCACCCTCGTACCCGCCCCTTCGCGTATGCTTCCGGCCAACAACTCCCGGAGGAATCCGCAATGACCATCACCCTCGACTGGCTCGGCTGCGCCACCTTTCGCCTGAAAATTGACTCGCTCACCATCTTCCTCGATGCCTATATGGACCGCGTGCCCTCGGCGCCGCCGGTCGGTTTGAGCACGAAAGAGGTCACGCAGGCGGACTACGTGGTGGTCGGCCACAGCCATTTCGACCACCTCTCCGGCGCCGAGGTCATCGCCCAGAACACCGGCGCGAAGATTATCGGCTCGAACGAGACCTGCCGCGTGATGGCCAGCTGCGGCGTCCCCGACGCCCAGCTGCGGCGCTCCCAGGGCGGCGAACGCTGGCAGCTTGCCGACGGCGTGACGTTGCGAACCTTCCCGAGCCTGCACTCCTGCACGTGGTGCTCACCCGGCCTCGACGCCTCAGAACCAAAGTTCGGCCACTACGGCCTGACCCAGGAGGAGCGCGCCGAAGTGGCGAAGACCATGGGTCTCGGGGCGTCCATCGCCCGCGGCGGGACCGAGCCATCGCAGGTGGCCCGCGAAATGGCCGAACACTCCGCCGCGAATCGCCACAACAGCAGCAACGTGGATGGCGGCGCGCTCGCCTACCTTTTCGAGACGCCCGAGGGCTCGATTTTCTACCAGGACACCTCCGGCTGCTGGACCGGCGTTCTCAAGAACATCCGCCCGGATATCGCCCTGCTCGGCGCGGCCGGCCGCGGCAACCTCGACGGCGAACCGATCCAGGGCTCACTCGCGCAGTTCGTGGCGCGCGAAGCTGACCTCCTGCGCCCGAAAACGATCATCCTCAACCACCACGACAACTGGATGCCGCCGCTCACCCCGGTAGGCGGGACCGACATCTCGTCCATCCGCGAAGAGCTCGGCCGCACCGTCCCGACCGCGAAGCTGCTCGAAGTCGGGTATTCCGAAGGCACGCGCCTCTTCTGATTCGAATGGGCGGACACGGAACGCATCCCCAGCCGGCCCGAGGAGGCAAGAAATGCCAGGGGCAGAGCCGGAAAATAAGGACGAGGCCATAGCCCGCTACCAGGCGGCGATTCTTCGCGCGGTTCGCTGGATGCGCCCGGCCGACGCCTCTGCCGAAGTTCTTTCGCTCACGGCCGAGGCCGCCGAGGCCTTCGCCGCGAAGCTGGAAGCCCGCCCGCCGGGTGGCGGCCTGTGGGGATATGTCACTGGCGCGGGGAACGTTGAGTCGCGCGGCGTCTTCGTCATCGGCCTCATCGAACCGGGCGCGAACGGCGCTACCGCGACCCAGGACGGCGACGCCATCGAAGCCATTATCGTGGCCCCGCCCGCCTTCGAAGGACCGGATGGACACCTTCATGGCGGCCAGATCGCCAGCATTTTCGACGAGATTTGCGCCATCGCCCAGTCGCTCGGCGGCGTCTCCGGGCGCACGGCATCGCTGAATGTGACGTATCACCAGCCGGCGCCGCTGCTCCAGCCGCTCACCCTCCGGGCGGCGGTCTCCAGCGTCGATGGACGGAAAATCACAGTCAGCGCGACTCTCCATCATGGCGAGACACTGTGCTCGTCCGCGGAAGCGCTGTTCATCCAGCAACCACCCGGATAGTCGTTGGAGCTGGCACGAATCTGCTTCGCTTTGCAAGCGGCGCCCGAACTCACTAGGCTTCGCATTAGCATTGGAGGGCATGCCATGGAATTCCGCGACGCTTCGTCTGAAACCGCATTTCGCACGGAGGTTCGGGCCTTCCTCGATAGCGAATTCCCGAAAGAGCACGGCGAACGCCCGACCGAATGGGGGCTGTTCAACGGCGCCGGCCGGATCGGGCGCGATTTTGCCGACTTCATGAAGTCCTGGACCGCGAAGCTGAACGAACGCGGCTGGGGCGCCCCGGCCTGGCCGAAAGAGTACGGCGGCGGCGGCCTCAGCGTGAAGCAGCAGTTCATCCTCAGCGAGGAGTTCGCCTGGCGGCGTGCCCCGCGCTCCGGCGGCATCGGCCACGGCTGGGCCGGCCCCACGATCATGGTCTACGGCACCCCGGAGCAGAAAGAGCGCCACCTCCCGCGCATCCTCAGCGGCGAGGACCGCTGGTGCCAGCTCTTCAGCGAGCCGGGCGCCGGCAGCGACCTCGCCAGCCTCCAGACCCGCGCGGTCCGCGACGGCGACGATTATGTCATCAATGGCCAGAAGATCTGGACCTCCGGCGCCCACTCCTCCGACATGGGCATCCTCATCGCGCGCACGAACCCAGATGCGCCAAAGCACCGCGGCATCAGCTACTTCCTCGTCGATATGAAGACGCCGGGCATCACCGTCCGCCCGCTCGTCAACATGCTCAACAGCCACGAGTTCAACGAGGTCTACTTCGAAGACGTCCGCCTGCCCGCCACCACCCTCCTCGGCGAGGAAAATCGCGGCTGGTACCTCGCCACCACGACGCTCGACTTCGAACGCAGCGGCATCGCCACCAGCGTCGCCCACCGCCTCATCGTCCAGGACCTCGTGGACTACGCGCGCGGACTTAATCTCGCCCCGAACGTCCGCGCCGAACTCGCCGATCGCGCTATCGAGGCCCAGGTGGAGGCACGGGTGTGCTATCGCATCATCACGATGCAGGAGCGCGGCGAGATTCCGACCAAGGAGTCATCGATTGCGAAGCTCTTCTCGAGCGAACTCGACGTGCGCCTCGCGACTACAGCGATGCATATGACCGGCATGGCCTCCCAGAGCATCGACCGGGACAGCGAATCGAACCTCGGCGGCAAAATCGCGCGCTTCTACATGCACAGCACCACGAGCCCCATCGGCGGCGGAACCAGCGAAATCCAGCGCAACATCATCGCGACGCGTGGCCTGGGCATGCCGCGGGCGTAGACCGGAGTGCCATTCGTTTGTAGGCGAAATCGCCAACGCCGGATAGTATGCGGCCGTGACTGGACGATACGAACGAGCATTCTTTGAGAAGACCCGGACACAGAGCGAAATCAAGCTGCGTGTCTATCGAACTTACCTGGAACCTTGGGCGATGAAGTTGAGCAGTCCTCGACGCCGCGTCTGGATTGTTGATGCTTTCGCAGGTCCCGGACGTTACCGAGACGGGCAGTCCGGTTCGCCCGAAATCGCGATGCAGGTTGCCGAAAAGGTCCGGGCGCAAGGACCTGATGGCCGACTGGTCCAATGCGTTTTTGGAGAACGCGGGAGGAAAAGCGTTAGCCGATTGCACGAGGTGAACAGTCGTCACAGATCGTTATCGAATCTCATTATTGAGGACGATTTTTGGGACCGCATCAGCGACGTTCGTCAGCTAGTTGGAAATGATCCCGTGTTGATATTCATCGATCCCTTTGGACTATTGGGCGTCAACTATTCGAAGCTATGTGAACTCATTAACGGCCTTGGCCAAAAGGTCGACCTCGTAGTTAATTTTCGATCACCGGCCGTGTATCGACTTGCGACGAACTACCGCGAGAGACTCGACGCTGCTGTTGGAAGTCCTGACTGGTCTGTTCAAACGATCGCTGAAACTTTCAAGAGAAATCTGGAACGCGACTGCGCCTTTCTTCCTCCCGCATCGCTTTCAGTGAAGGAGAGACTAGGGGGAACTGTTCGTTCCGAACTGATTCTAGCTTCGCGAAGTCCCGATGCTTATGAACTCTGGAACGATCAGATGATTCTTGAGTCCGAGAGGATGGGAGCCTCGTCTGCCGCAGATCGTGACAGCGGCCTGGCGGAAGTAGCGGACCGCCTAGCTCAGTGGGCTTCGACGCGTGGCTCCTGGCTGAGGCAGGCCGCCATCGATTGGTACGTCGTATCTAATTGCGGAGACGCGCACACCGGCACAATCAAGCGGGCGATTGATGCGCTCGTACGTGATGGTCGACTTGCTCGGACCGCGGGAGGGAAGGGCATTGAGAGTGATCTGTTCAAGCTTGTCCAGAAGAGTCTGTTCTAGGCATCTCGTCCCAGGTTCGCTCGCTCAACTCCCTACCCGACTTCTTCTTACCGACCCGTTTGCCGCAAACGTCGTACGCACCCCATTGCTTGAAGAAGAATGGCACACCAGCGACCTGGCATTGGTCGCGGATTGATTCCGCCCACTCCGGTTGCATGCGGCGAGAGTGCGGTCCGGATTCTCCGCCCACGATCACCCAGTGGACGCCCCGGAGGTCCAGGTCGAGTGGGCCGAGCAATGGTTCACAGGATAGAAAGCGCGTGCGGGCCGGGACGCGCTTTAAATCATCAATACGCGTTGTCCAGCGCTGGTTTTCGACCGACGTCCCCATCCACACGTTTTCGGGCCAATCTCCCAGCCGCGGCGCCAGCTCGGCCGCCCGCTCTGGTCGCTTTGTGAGGAGCTGGAACTCGTGCCACGAGGCCGCCCGCATGGTTTCGAACACCTGCTGGATGAATTGCTCGGGCACGTCCGGATGGAACAGATCGCTCATGGAGTTAACGAAAATCCGGCGAGGGCGCGTCCAGTTGAGTGGCAATCCCAATCGCTCCGGGCGCAGAGTCAGGTCGAACCCGACTTCGTAAGGGTGGCCCGGCACGCCCCGAAACCGTTCGGCAAAGGTCTCCGCATAACAATGAGCACAGCCGGGGCTGACCTTAGTGCAACCCGTTACCGGGTTCCAGGTCGCTTCCGTCCATTCGATTGCCGATCCGTCACTCACATAATGCTTATACCATTGTTCGGAGATAACTCCCAGACGCGTTGGCGCAGGATTCGGTATTCTGCAGGCTGTGTGGCGCATGATTTCAGTAGCGATCAAGCACAAAGTCAGAAGTCACTCACTGCGGCTGAGCTTTGCCGCCATTCTCGCCCTCGCGCCACTCCTGCCCGGTTCCTCTTCCGCGCTCGTGCCCATTGGGTACGACGCCGGCGCGCCGGGGGATGCGGACTGCTCGGCGGAGGTCACGGCAGCAGATGCGCTGGTGGTCCTCGAAGAGCTTGTGGGACTGGCGGCGCACGATCCGGCCTGCGGGGCGGACACCGATGGCGACGGCGTCGATATCGGCGACGCGCTGACCATTCGCCGCTGGGTCGCCGGGCTGCCGGTGCCGCCGAAACTCGACGACGTGGTCCCGGGCACGGTGCCGGTTGGCTCGCCGGACACGATTTTCACGCTGACCGGCGGCTTCTTCGGCCCGAGCACTGTGGTCGAATGGAACGGCACGCCGTATCTCGTCCGGCTGCTCGACGGCGGTTCGCGCGCGACCGTACTCATCCCGGCGAGCGAGTTCGACACCGAGGGCGGCTTCTCCCTCGTCCTGACCACACCGGGACAACCCCCGTCCGCTGGGCTCGCGTTCGACGTGACCGCGCCGGGCACCTGCTCGGAGCCGGTGGCCACCTCGGGCACACTCGTCGTGACCAAGACCGGCACGCCCGAAACCGCGATCTTCACGCTCAACGCGCCCCAGGATATGACCGGATGGAGGCTAATCAGCACCCTGGGGCCGCAAATCTACCCATTCCCGGACGGTTATTTCTACTACCCTGCCTTCGGGCCGGTGACCGTCTACTCCGGTGCGGCCGGAACGGATACGCAGACGGCACTCTGGTGGTCCGGTTCGCCGGTTTGGAACAATCAGCTCCACGACAGCGGCCTGATCGTGAACTGCCTCAACCAGGTCGTC
>JBBSKE010000169.1:0-7881 GCA_038256595.1 Tepidiformales bacterium
ATAGGCGCGCAGCTGGTCCCAGGCGGAATAGAGTCCAGCGGCGTCAGCGAGCACCGCGGGCCGAACTTCGCAGGTCACAGGTACTGTCCTTTCTTGCGCCAGGCATCGCGCGCCGGGGAGGGCGAATCGAGCACCAGCCCGGTCCGCGAGATGAGCCCCGCTTCGAGGTCGCCGAAGAGGGCGCGGACCACATGCTCGGGCCGGATCGTGAGGTCCTGGTCGGTCTGAACGCGCATCTGGAGGCGGGCGCCGCCGTCCGTCGCACTCGCCGAGAGCGTCGCAACCGCCGCTCGCAGGTCGTAGGTGCGCTCGCGCTCGCGCCGCTCTTCGGTCCAGGGGAACTCGTCGGCGGCGAGAAATTTCGCCACTGCGGCGGAGGCAGTGGCAGCGTCCACGTCCGGCAGTTCGACCCGGTAATCGGCCCAGAGGACGAGCGCCTGGGGCGACGGCGTGGTCAGCGGGATCTCCTCGATCTTCGAGATCGCGAAGTCCTCGGTCACATCCACCTTCAGCTTCGATTCGAGCGAGCGAATATCGACCCACTCGTCGAGGGTGACGTCCATCACCTCGGATTCGGAAGTGAAACCGAGCGGCAGTGGCCCGGCGAAGGCGATCTTCGGGTGCGGCGTGAAGCCCTGGGAATAGGAGAGCGGCAGCCCTGCGCGGCGAATCGCGCGCTCCCAGAAGCGGAGCACATCGAGGTGGGAGATGTAGCGGACACGGTCGCCCTTGGCGAACCAGACACGAAAACGCTGAACAGACATTCCGGTCATGGTAGCACGCCCCCGAGCGTCACTTTGATTCTTCGATCCAGCGGTTGAACTGCGGCTCGCGCTTCTCGCGCCAGGCGAGCATGCCTTCGCGCGCATCGGCGTGATGGTCCGTGATGGCGGTCTTCGAGGCGATTTCGTCGAGCGACTGTTCGAAGCTCAGGTCGGCGGCGTTGTGGATCGAGCGCTTGAGCAGCCGCATCGCCACCTGGGGGCCGTTCGCCAGTTCGCGCGCGAAGGCGAGCGTGCGCGGGAGGAGCTCCTCGGCCGGGTGGATCTCGTTGATGAACCCGAGCTCGAACGCCTCTTCTGCGGTGACGATGCGCTTCCGCATGAGGAACTCCATTGTCCGCGCGACGCCAATGTGCTGGACGAGCAGGTACTGGCCGCCTTCGTCTGGGAGGAGCCCGAAGCGCAGGGTCGCGCTGCCCATCTTCGCGCCGGCCGCTGCGAACCGGAAATCGCAGGCCAGGGCGAGCGAAAAGCCGCTCTGGATGGCCGTGCCGTTGATCGCAGCAATCACGAGCTTGTCCGACTTGCGAACCACCTCGGTCAGCGGCTGGGAGAGGATGCGCAGGCCGTCATAGGTGCCGATCGGATGGCGATGGCCGTGGGGGATCGGGGGCATGATCTGGTCGCCGCCGCCATCGGGCCGCCCGGTGATGTCGTCGCCGGCGCAGAAGGCCCGCCCCTGCCCGGTGATGACGATGACGCGCACCGTGTCGTCCATCTGGCACTGGGTGATCGTCTCGATGAGGTCGCGCTTGATCGCCTGGTTGAGTCCGTTCAGCCGCTCGGGCTGGTTGAAGCTGATGAGCGCGATGCCCGGGTCGTGCATCTCCACTTCGAATCCCCGAAAACTGCCATTCTGCATGGGCGAACTCCCTTTGCTGGTGGAGGCGAACGATACGCCGCGCGCGCCCGCTTAGATAGCGGGCAGCAGCGGAAGACCGACAATACTCTCCGTGCTGACCATCGCCACCGGGGCCGTCTTTGCTGGCACCATCGTGGCGCTCTACCTTCGACCGTTTGGCGCGAAGGACTGGCAGGTCGCCCTCTTCGGCGGGCTCCTGGCATGGCTCCTCAGCCCGCTCGGCGTCTCTGGCGGGCTCGAAGTGGTCGGCGAATCCTGGAACATCGTCCTCTTCTTCCTCGGGCTCATGCTCATCGCCGCCGGAGCCGAGGCGAGCGGGCTCTACGCGATTGCCGCGAGGCTGCTCACGCGGGCCGGGAGTGGGCGCGCCGCGATCCTCGCGGTGCTCGCGCTTGGCACGGTGATCACCGCGGTCCTCTCGAACGATGCGACGCCCCTCGTGCTCACCCCGGCGATTTTCGCGGCCAGCCGTGCCCGTGGCGTCGGAGCCACCGATTCTGCCTTCACTGCGACCTTCGTGGCCGACGGCGCGAGCCTCATCCTGCCGGTCAGCAACCCGGTCAACCTGCTCTTCTACGAGCGCTTCGACCTCTCGTTCGAACACTACGCCACGTCGATTCTGCCGGCCGCGCTCGCCGGGACCGCCGCCCTCTGGGTCGTTATGCTCCTTCGCCGCACGACGAACGACTCGACAGCGACGCAATCCTTCGTGCGTGAATCGCCTGTCGAGGCCAGGCCGGGCCTCCAGCGCGCGGGACTGACGATCGTGCTCATCCTGGCCCCGGCCTACGTCGTAGGCGCCATCACCGGGGTGCCGCTGGGCGCGATTTCGGTCGCAGGCGGCGCCGCATTCCTCGTGGTGCTGCTCGTCGCCGGCGGATTCGACCGCCGCCAGTACCAGAAACACCTCTCGCTCGGGCTCTTCCCGTTTATCTGCGGGCTGCTCATCCTGGTCGAAAGTGCGACCGCCTCCGGGCTCCTCGAACCACTCGGCGACATGCTCGGCGCGCTCGCGGACCAGCCGGAACTGGTGGCGATCTGCGGCGCGGCGCTCGTGGCGATGTTGCTGGCGAACCTGATGAACAACTGGCCCTCGGCGCTGCTCGTTGCAGCCACGATTGCCGCGACCGGGGAGGCGAACGAGGCACTCATCGTTGGCGCGCTCATCGGCAGCACGATCGGCGCGAATCTCACCATCGTCGGGTCGCTGAGCACTGTCTTCTGGCTCACGCTCGCGCGGAACGAAGGGGTGACCTACTCGCCGATGCTCTACGCCCGGCGTGCGTTCCTGCCAACGATTGCCGGGGTCACAGCCGCCTGCCTGGTGGCGTGGCTGGTCTGATTCGCTACCAGGCGGTCCAGCCGCCATCGACCACGAGCGTGTGGCCCGTGATGTAGCTGCTGGCGTCGCCCGCGAGGAAAATGACCGCGCCCGCGAGTTCGTGCGGCTGGCCCCAGCGGCCCATCGGCGTGCGCTCGGTGATGAACTCCTTGCGCTCCTCGTTTTCGAAGAGGGGGCGCGTCATCTCGGTTTCGAAGTAGGTCGGCGCGATGGCATTGACCTGCACTCCGAGCGGCGCCCATTCGAGCGCGAGCACCTTCGTCAGCTGTTCGACCGCACCCTTCGAGCTGGCGTAGGCGCCCTGTGTGGCCAACGCGACCCGCCCCATGATGCTCGAAATCATGATCACCTTGCCCGAACCGCGCGCGGTCATGTGCCGCCCGGCAGCGCGCGAAATCATGAAGTAGCCGTGGAGATTCGTCTCAAGGACGGAGTGGTACTCCTCGGACGTCAGTTCGAGCACGGGCTTGCGAATGTTGAAGCCGGCGTTGTTCACGAGGATGTCCACCTGCCCCATCGCCGCGACCGCGCCATCGATGAGCGCCTCGCAGTCGGCTTCGACCGTGACATCGCAGCGAATCGCCTCGGAGCGGCGGCCCATCGCGCGAATCTCGTCGCGGAGGCTCGCGATCTCGCTGGCGGAACGCGCCGATGCGACGACATCTGCCCCGGCGGCCGCGAGGGCGAGGGCCATCGTTCGCCCCAGGCCGCGCCCGGAGCCGGTGACCAGCGCCACCTTCCCAGTGAGGTCGAAGAGTCGCGTTCCGCGAAGTTCGGGCCGGTCGTCCGTCATGGCGTGTCTCCCGTGCCGGCGCCCGCGGGCGTCCAGCGCATGTAGTAGTGGGTGCCCGACTCCTGGTACTCGGCGAACCCGAGCCGCTCGTAAAGTCGCCGCGCGGGGTTCACTTTGAGCACCGTCAGCTCCACCGGCAAGCCGATTTGTGCACCACGCGCCAGGAACGACTGGAGAATGTGCGAACCGATGCCCCGCCGCTGGAACGCGGTGCGCAGCTCCAGGTTCAGGACCGTGATCGCCGTGTCGCTCTGTTCGAATTCGAGCAGCCCGGCGGTCGCGTCATCGACGGTGATGACCAGCAGCGAGCCGCCGGCCATCCGCACATCGAAGAATTCGCGCTGGATCTCGTGGACCCATGCGCCCCAGGTCGCCTCGACATAATCACCCATGGCCTCGCGGTGCAGGGCGTAGAGCTCAGCGTACTCGGAGGCCATGGCCGACCGCATGGCATACGCGGGGACGCTCGACATCCCGGCGGCTACTCCTGGGTGGCGCGGGCGAGGCGGCGCTTGCGCACCCCATCCGCGAGCGTCTCCAGCAGCGGCACGCTGTCGTCCCAGCTGATGCACGCATCCGTGATGCTCATGCCGTACTCCAGCGACTCGAGCGGCGCACCCTGGACGAGGTCCTGGCGGCCGCCCTTGAGGTGGCTTTCGACCATCACGCCAAAGATCCGCTCGTCACCGGCGGCCATCTGGTTAGCGACGTCCTGCCCGACAATGATCTGGCGCTCGTGCTTCTTTTCGCTGTTCGAATGCGAGAAGTCGATCATCACGCGCTGGGCGAGAGCCGACTTCGCGAGTTCCTGGCAGGCCGCCTCGACGCTGGCGGCATCGTAGTTCGGGGCCTTGCCGCCGCGCAGGATGATGTGGCCGTCTTCGTTGCCGTTCGTCGAGACGATGGCCGAGTGGCCCGCCTTCGTGACCGAAAGAAAATGGTGCGGCTGCTGGGCCGTGCGCACGGCATCGACAGCGATTTTGACGTTGCCGTCGGTGCCGTTCTTGAAGCCGACGGCACAGGAGAGGCCGGACGCGAGTTCGCGGTGGACCTGGCTCTCGGTCGTGCGCGCGCCAATCGCGCCCCAGCTCACCAGGTCGGCGATGTACTGCGGCGTAATCATGTCGAGGTACTCGACGCCCGCCGGCATGCCGCCGTCGTTCAGCTCGAGCAAGAGTCCCCGGGCGACGCGCAGCCCGTGGTTGATGTTGAAGCTGCCATCGAGGTTCGGGTCATTAATGAGACCCTTCCAGCCGACTGTCGTGCGCGGCTTCTCGAAGTAGACGCGCATCACAATCAGCAGGTCGGCGGCGAAGCGTTCTTTTTCGGCCATGAGCCGCTGTGCGTATTCGCGCGCGGCGGTGACATCGTGAATCGAGCAAGGCCCGATGATCACGAGCAGCCGGTCGTCGGCGCCGTGGAGGATGCGGTGGATGTCCTGGCGGGCCTGGTAGGCCGTCTCAGCCGCGCGCTCGGAGACCGGGAACTCGCGCAGGATGTGCATGGGCGGGACGAGATCTTTGATTTCGCGAATACGCACATCGTCAACCTGGCGGGTTTCGCCCGTGGGGTGGGAATCAGATACCCGGCCGTTCGTGGCGGGGGAAGAAGAAGCTGGGGTGGAAACCATCGTTATGCACTCCGTTATGGTGACGGCATTTTCGCCCCGATCCGAGTTACGGGCGAAATACGCACCATAGAATGCGCGATTGGCGGCCACCCTGGCCAACCTTCCCTTAATGTGCGGGCGGATCGATGACGTGCGCGGGATCGTTCGCCTTGCGCAGGAGCTCCTCCGCCTCCTCCGGCGAAAGCTCGCCGGGGACGTGCGTGCTTTCACGCCGCTGGACGATGAGCGACGCCCCGATGGCCACCGTCAGCACGCCAACGATGACGGCGAGGCTCAGCAGAGCCGGCATGTGATAGACGTCCACCAGCAACATTTTCGTGCCGACGAACATCAGTAGAACCGCGAGGCCCGGCTTCAGGTAGCGAAGGTCCGCGAGGTAGCCGCTAATCACGAAGTAGAGCGCGCGCAACCCGAGGATGGCGAAAATGTTCGATGTGAAGACGATGAACGGGTCATCGGTAATCGCGAAAATGGCCGGGATCGAATCGACGGCGAAGATCAGGTCGGTGCTTTCGATCAGCAGGAGCACGAGGAAGAGCGGCGTCATGTGGCGAACGCCCTTGATCCTCACGAAGAAGCTCTGGCCGTGATATTCGGTCGTGCTCGGCATGAATCTGCGGGCGATTTTGACGAACTGGTTGTGCTCCAGGTCCGGCACGTGGTCGTCTTTCTTCAGGAAGCGAAGACCGGTGAAGACGAGGAATGCACCGAAGACGTAGATGATGAAGCTGAACGTTTCCAGCAACCCAGCTCCGACGCCGATGAGCAAGGCACGCATGATCAGCGCGCCAACAATGCCCCAGAACAGCACGCGGTGCTGGTATTCGGCCGGCACCTTAAAGGTGGAGAAGATAATCAGGAAGATGAAGACGTTATCAACGCTCAGCGACTTCTCAACGAGATATCCGGAGGTCCATTCGAGGCCTTTTTCGCTCCCGGAGAAGATGTAGATGCCGACGTTGAAGATGGCGGCCATGCCGATCCAGACGACACTCCAGGTGAGCGATTCCTTGCGTGTGACCGCATGTGCGTTCTTATGGAAGACGCCGAGGTCGAGCGCCAGCATGCCCATCACGAAGACGAGAAATAGTCCCCATGGCAACAAATCAGTGATCAATCAGGAAGAGTCCTTCTGCAGTCGGTCTGCCTCGAGCACACGCAGAGATGGTGTGCCAAGGTCTTACCGCAAGAAGCGACTCTTGTCCGGCGCCGGTGCCCGCAAGCACGTATTGACGACGCCGCCGCGCCCACCGTGAGCGCCGGTTACTCCCCTTGTCCGTTTGCTAACCTATCACGCAATGGTATGTGAAACAAATCACAGACATGAAGAATTCGTTGCAAAGGCGTGCCCAGGAGCGATTTAACCACGTGCCGACGTTGTCCAGGCCGCTCAACGTTGTAAGCGAGCATCAGACGTCAGCGTCGTGCTGCGGTTACCGTAGACGTCATGGCAGCATCACAAATCAAGGCGACGTCACCCGGCCACAAGCGGCTCTCCGGCCAGGACGCATCGTTTCTCTCGTTCGAACAGCCCGGACGCCCGATGCACATCGGCGCGCTCGCGTTCGTTGCAAACGAGGGCTGGCTGGATGGCGACGAACGCCTCGACACTGCGCGTCTTCGCGCGATGCTCGCCGAGCGCGCAAGCCGAATCCCCGGGCTCGACCGGACCCTCGCCCGCGCGCCACTCAGCGGCTGGCCACTCTGGATTTCGAACCCGGACCTCGAATGGGACGGTCAGATCGAGGTTGGCGAAGCAGCCTCTTCGGAGCTGGAAGTCCGGGCAATGGCGGAAACCGCCATGGCGACGCACATGGACCGCGCCCGGCCCCTCTGGCGCGTGCTCATCATCCCCGGTCACGCGGGCACAGAGCGATTCGCGATAGTCTTCCTCGCGCACCACGCCCTCGTCGATGGCATCGCCGGGATTGACCTGCTCGCGGGGCTGCTCGACCGCCGCGAAACCGCGCAGGCGTCGGTCGTTCGCGAACCGAGACCCTCGCAGCAACAACTCGCCGCGAACGAGGTGGCGCGCTGGCTCGCCGCGCCCGGCCGCATCATTTCGAGTGCCGCGAAAGCGACCTATTCAGCGCCGCACCGTTCCCGGCTGCTTCGACGAGGCGTCGCGCTGCTGCGAACCAGCGTCCGGCTGCTCTCGCCGGGCCCGACGACACGCCTCAGGGGCGCGAACGAAGGCACTCGCACGGTCACCTGGTTCAGCGTGCCCGATCGGCCGCTGCGCATGGCCCGCCGCCGCCTCGGTGGCACGCCCAACGACCTGCTCCTCGCCGCGGTCGCCAACGCCATCCACGAGATGCCCGGCGGCAAGGGGAAGCGCCACCTGCGCAAGTTACGCGCGGCCGTCCCCGTTTCCTTCCGGACGCGGGCGCAGCGCTACAGCCTCGGCAACCGCATCGGCCTCGAACTGCTGCCTCTCGACCCCAAAGGCGGCAATCTCGCGCGCTCCGTGGC
>JBBSKE010000170.1:0-7860 GCA_038256595.1 Tepidiformales bacterium
CCGGCCGGAACAGGGGGGCGGCCTTGGCGCCTGGGGCGAGCCCAGTCTCGCGCGAATCGAAGGCGACGAACTCCAGTGGCTCGTCTCGCGCGACTACAGCGAGGCGAAGGCCCGTGCCGGGTGGACGCTCGGGCGGGACGGCGCGGTCACGGCGTTCGACAACCTCACGATTGCCGATGTCGAAGCGGCCATCGCGGCACAGCCGTAGCTCCGGCGATCAGAACCGGGACGGGGACGGAGCGGACGTTGTGAGTCGCCGCCATACTCGCCCCGTCAGCGACACTCGTGCTCCCGCGGCGATGCGTCTCGAGTCACGGCTCGCGGGCCTGCGGGCAGGGGATTCTGCGGCAAATCACGACGACCCCTTCCTTCCGGGCGGGGTTCCGAGGGATATACTGGCGAGCACGCGGCCTGGTGACGATCATCTCGGCCGCCGAAGATTGGCGGCGAATCAAGACGCCCCCTCCTTGCCAGTCGGGCTCCGAAGGGTTTGGTCGGCGAGGCGGATTCGATTAGCGGCGGACGCGGACGATCGGGCCTTCGGAGTAGAGGCCATCGACGCGGATGCCGAACCGTTCGGGCACGTTATGTGGCACCCCGAGGTCGGCGAGGTAGAGTTCGCCCGCGTAGGGCCGGGAGCGCGGGTCGATCAGGCCCTTCTTGGCGAGGTCGAGCATGAGCGTCGTGCTCGCTTTGACGGCCGTGCCGGTTGCTTCGCAGGTGGTCGCGTTGAACCCGGACGGGACATCGACGGCGAGGATGTGCTTACCCGCGCCGACCGCGAGTTCGATCAGCGCGCCCGCCATGCCTGAGACCGGGCCGGCGTGGCCATAGCCCACAAGCGCGTCGATCACGAGGTCCGCGCGTTCGAGGTGGTCTTCGACGGCGACTTCCGAGTTCTCGGCGTCGCGCGGCTCGACGATGCCGGACTGGCGGAGGATCGAGAGCTGGCGGCGGGAGGCGATGGACATTTCGGTTTCGACTTCGCCAAAGACCGGTTCGACGACGCAGCCCCAGTTCGAAAGATGGCGGACCGCGCAGAGCCCGGCGCTGCCCTTGTTGCCGCCGCCCGCGAGCACGACGATGCGCTGCCCGCGGCCCTTGCCGCCGAGCATGGCGAGGGCGATGGTCGCGGTCGCGCGGCCGGCGTTTTCGGTGATCTGGAGGATGTCGAGTCCGAAGTCTTCCTGGGCGGCGCGCTGAATTTCGCGCATCTGCACCCCGGTGACGGATGGAATTTCGCTGGCCTTCCGCGTGGGGAACCCACCGGGGTCGGATTTACAGTGCACTCATGCGCCTCCGTGATACGCGGGGGACGGTTCCCGGTACTAGCACAATCGTCAAACGATGCGATCGAACGTACTCCCGCCCCGGCAACATGCAACGCCTCGCCTTAACCTTACGTTAGGAAGCTACTTCCACACGGCGACGGGGTTCACGTTCACGCCACGGTCGTAGGCATCGATGCCCTCGGCCTTCTTGAGCAGGTTCACCACGATGTAGGTGAACGGTGTCGCAACCGTTTCGAACCCGCACTTAAACACCCAGGTCTGCCACATGAGAACGTGGAGGTCCGGGATGCCCGTGGCCGTGAAGGCGATGGTCACGAAGAGCACCGTGTCGATTCCTTCGCCGATGAGCGTCGAGCCGATCGTTCGCATCCAGAGCCAGCGGCCGTTCGTGAGGACTTTCATGCGCGAAAGGACGATTGAGTTCGCGAAACCGCCGGCGAGGAAGGCGACGAAGCTGGCCGCGACGATTCGCCAGGTTTGCCCGAGGATCGCCTCGTAGGAGGCCTGGCCCTCCCAGAAGGGCGCCGGCTGGAGCTGCCCGGCGATGACGATGGCGCCGACCGCCAGCACGTTCGCGAAAAACGCCGACCAGATGACGCGGCGCGCGGTCTTGAAGCCGTACACCTCGGTCAGCACGTCGCCGAGGATGTAGCTGATGGGGAAGACGATGTTGCCCGAATCGAGGTAGTAGCCGCGGAAGTCGCTGATCTTGACGGCGACGATGTTCGAGACAATGAGCGTGCCCGTGAACAGCGCCGTAATCAGGAAGAGGAAGCGCGGTGCGGGAGGAACGATCTGCGTCACAAATTGAGTGTTGGCCTTCGATTTCCGTGGGGCAAGCTCAGGGCTGGAGTGGCTCGTAGCGAGGGTCGGCGGTCAGCCACCAGCGGAAGGCATGGAGGTCGATTCGCCCTTCGACGAAGCGCACCCCCTCGGCTTCGAGGAGTTCGCGCTGGAGGTCTGCGCTGGCGCCGCGGCCCTTGAGACTGATGCCGCCGCTAGCGTTGACCACTCGCCACCAGGGAACGTCGTCGCCGCCCCCACCGGACGCGAGCGCGTAGCCCACGGCTCTTGCCGCTGCCGGCGCCCCCAGTTCGAGCGCGACCTGCCCATAGGTCACGACGCGGCCCGGCGGCACCTGGCGGATGAAGGCGAAGACGCCGTCGTAGAAGGTGGTTCGCCTTGGAGGATTCGCGCCGGTCTGCATGTGCCGATATTATCCGGCGCAACTATGACCGAAACACTCCCCGCGCTCCACGGCATCCGAGTCATCTCCACTGGCCAGATCCTGGCTGCTCCCTACTGCGCGACGCTGCTAGGCGAATTCGGCGCGGACGTCATCAAAGTCGAACAACCCGGCATCGGCGACCCGAACCGGGACAACGTGAGCTTCACCCAGGACAATCGCGGCCAGAAGTCCGTGACCATGGACCTGCGGGTGGCCGAGGGCAAGGCGCTCTTCCGCAAACTCTGCGACACCGCCGACATCCTCGTCGAGAACTTCCGGCCGGGGACGCTCGAAGGCTGGGGCGTCGGGCCGGACAGCCTGCGCGAAACCAACCCGGGCCTCATCGCGGTGCGCATCAGCGGCTACGGCCAGACCGGACCATATAAGGACCGGCCGGGCTTCGACCGCGTCGCCCTCGCCTTCGCCGGGATTACGTATGTCACCGGGTACGCCGACCAGCCGCCAGTGCGCCCTGGCTACTTCGTCGCGGACTACGGGGCCGGCACATTCGCGGCCCTGGGAGCGATGGTGGCGCTGCAGGCGCGCAACCACACGGGCCGCGGCCAGGACGTCGATATGGCGCTCTACGAGGCGATCTGGCGCATGTCCGGAACGCACGCGGCCCAGTACGGCGTCAACGGGGTGCCCCGCGAGCGCTCGGGCAACTACTTTCCTGGCGTCGTGCCCGCGGAGCAGTTCACGACCAGCGACGGCGAGTACCTGGTGGTCAATTGCACCACCCAGCGCGTGTTCGAACGGCTCTGCGCGTGCATCGGCCAGCCCGAACTCGTGACGGACGCCCGGTTCGCGACACGCCGGAACCTGCAGGCGAACCACGCGGCGATCCACGAGATTCTCGGCGCCTGGATCGCGCCCCGGACCCTCGCGGACTGCCAGGCGCAGTTCAATGCCGCCGGGGTGCCTGCGGCGAAGGTCTACTCGACCGCCGACATCGTGAGCGACGAGCATTACGCCGCCCGCGAGCAGGTGGTCACGGTCGAATCGGACAAATTCGGCAATATCCTCCAGCCGGGCGTCGTGCCACGCCTGACGGAGACTCCCGGGGTGATCCGGGGCCGCGCGCCTCGCCTTGGCGAACACAACGACGAGGTCTACGCGTCCCTCCTGGGTCTCTCGGCCGCTGAAATTGCCGGCCTGCTCGAGCGGAAGGTCATCTAAGACCCTGCGGCTCAAGCGGGCTATTCGAGGGCGAAGGTTCCCGTGACGATCGGCCCCACCGGCTCATAGGTCGCGATGACGACGCCCGTGGACGAGACCTCGCTCTTCGTCATCTTCAAGCCCGCCGGGACCGTGCCGCCATCGAACAGCCGCTTCCCCGGGCCAACCACGACGGGGAAGATCCAGAGCCGGAATTCGTCGACCAGGCCGTGCTTGAGCAGCGTCTGGATGAGGTTGATGCTGCCGTGGACCTGGAGCTCCGGGCCATCCTCCTCTTTGAGCGCGGCGATACCCTCTGCCGCGTCACCCTCGATGAGGACCGAGTTGCTCCATGCGTCGAGCGTGCGTTGGCTGCGCGAGGCGACGTACTTCGTGGCGTTGTTGAAGACGCCAGCGCCGTCCTCCTCGCTCGCGTGTGGCCAGTGCGCGGCCATGATGTCGTAGGTCTTGCGGCCGAGGAGCATCGCGAAGGGGGCACTCGTGGCCTCGCCCATCGCCTGGCCCATCTGCTCGTCCCAGTAGTTCACGGACCAGCCGCCCTGCGTGAACCCGCCGCTGTCGTCTTCTCCCGGGCCACCCGGCGCCTGCATGACGCCATCGAGGGTCACGAACGCCTGCACAATCAGTTTTCGCATCTTTCGCTCCTTTCGAATCGAATGCCGGTGCATAACGCATGACCGCTATTCAGCGAGCAGCGCATCCATCTGGCCGACCGCCAGGCTGATACCTTCGATGGCGCCCATCGCGACGACTTTCTCCATCTGTTCGAGGGAGTCGTAGAGCGAGCGCATCTCCATCCGGGTCCCGCCAGCATGCGTGCTGAGGTCGACGCGCACGGTGGTCACGGGCATCTCCGCGTTCGGCTGGCCGTCGTTGTCGGCGAAGCCATCGAGGAACTCGAAGTTTGACGGCGGCGCGACCGACTGCATGCGCCACCAGCCGAAATACTTTTCGCCCTCGGGGCTGGTCATGTAGTAGGTCACGTCGCCGCCGGGGGCGAATTCGTGCTTCTCGAAGGTCGATGGGTAGCCGGGAGGGCCCCACCAGCGTTCGAGCTGGCGCGGGTCGGCCCAGAGCTGCCAGACGCGCTCGATTGGAGCCTGGAAGTCCGCGACGAGGGTGATAGTGAGGCTATTTACGTCCTTTTCGACACTGGTGACACTCATGAATTTCGTCCTTTCGGCTGGTTGTCGTCGCCCGGGTCGGGCAGCTGTTCGAGCAAGTGGGTCATACGGTCGATGCGCCCCCGCCAGGCAGCTTCGAGCTGTTCGAGTGCTTCCCGTGCGCGCCGAACCCGGTCGGGCTCGGAGCGAACGAGTTGCTCGCGGCCGTGTCGCATTTTGCTGACGAGTCCGGCCCGTTCGAGCACGGCCACGTGTTTCTGCACGGCGGCGAAGCTCATTGGGTAGAACTCGGCGAGGCGCGATACCGAGGGCTCCTCGCCGGCGCAGCGCAGGAGGATGTCGCGGCGCGTGGCGTCGGCGAGGGCGTGGAACATTTCGTCGATAGCGTTGTCGTCCGGGCGATCTACAACCATTTGGTTGTACGTTAGCAGCGCCAACGGTGTCTGGCAAGCCTCTTTGTCGATGGGCAGCATGGCACTTTTCGCGAGAGTCTCAGCCGGCCGTGCGCTCGATGGTGACGATGCCGCGCGAGCCATCGACCGTGATCGTCGCGCCGTCCGGGATGACCGCGGTGCCGTTGCCCGTGCCCACGACACAGGGAATCGCATACTCGCGCGCCACGATGGCCGCATGCGAGAGCGCACCGCCGGTATTCGTAACCAGCGCCGCCGCGATGCCGAAATAGGGCGTCCAGGCCGGCGCCGTGAACGGGCAGACAAGGATATCCCCCGGCTCGAGCCGTTCGGCGTCTTCGAAGCGAATCGCGACCCGCGCGCGACCGGTGACCACGCCGCGGCTTGCTGGCTGGCCCTTCACCTCGTGCGCGCCGGGCAGGGCGTCCTCGGTGATGCCCCAGAGGTGGCGAGTCATCGGGTTGCGCAAGAGGGTCTCGCGCGCCACCGGGCGGCCGAGCCAGGCAGGCGGGGTCAGCGTCTGCCAGCGCTCGAGGTCGGCCTTGCGCTGTTCGATGTCTGCGAGCGAAGGTCCGCGCCCTGCCGCAGCCGCCGGGAGCTCCTCGAGGCGCAGATGGAATATGTCCGCCGGCTCGGCGAGGGCGCCGGCCTCCGTGAGCTTCGCGCCGAGGCCAATCATCGGTCGGCGGAGGCTGCCGGCCATCGCGACCTGCCAGCGAGCGCGACCCTCGATAATCGGCACGTAATCGTTCGCGCCAGCGGCGAGGGCGCGGAATGCGGGGACATCAGCTGCCTGGAGCGCTGCCTCGCACTCCGCGATCATCGCCTCGCGCCGGGCGGCGGCAGAATCGCTGCGGCCGGCAGGGGCATCGAGCGCGGTGACAATCATGCGAAACACCGGTGAGGGGTCTTCGCGCCAGGGAATGCTGTGGACTTCGAACCAGGTGGTCGCCGAATGGCCGTATTCGGCGAGGAAGGCGTCCAGCTCGTCGAGGAACGCGCTCGCGCCGGGAGCCGCCCGGACGGCATCGAGTCTGCCCGTCCGCAGCGCGTCCACGAGCTCCGGGTTATCTGCAGCCGCCTTGGCGAGGCGGCGGATCTCCTCGCCAAGGCCGCTCGAATCGTTGTCGTGGCCGCCGGCGATGGTCATCGTTCGCATCGTGCCGTCCTCCGGGAAGTGGCGTTCGAGCAGAGCGATGAGCGGGAAGAGCGCCGCCGCGGCATCGCCCATCACGAGCATCGTGCAGCCGAAGCCGTAGGCGGCGCGGGCGACGATAGAGGGCATGGCCTCGGCGAGTTCGGCGGCGGACCAGGAAAGGTCGACTGCGCGCACCAGTTCCAGCTCAGCCTGGACGAGCGGCAGGTAGTGCTCCTCCCACGACTGGCGAGCGCTGGCGAACGGCGACGGTGGGACCTCGATCGAACTCGGCAGGGGCCGCATGCCGAGGTACATGTAGCCGTTCACGAACTGCAGCGGCATGGAAATTCCGGCCGCACAAAAGTAGGCGAAGGAGTCCTGGCTCAGCAGCGGCATCGGACGAGGGCAGTGGTGGGCGTCCCACATCCATGCCATTTCGTTGTCTCGTTCGTTCGAAAGTGTGAAATCATGTGCACCAGTCATGACTGCTCCTCGAAGGCTCTCCGCCAAACTTGACCGCCCCGGTGCGAAGCCTAGACTTCTTTTCACTATGCATCGAATTTCCCTGCGCTTCGCCCCGGTTCTCCTCGCCCTGCTGCTGTCGCTCTCGATGGTGTCGTTCGCCTCGGCAGCGGTCTCCCCGGCGCCCGAAACGGACCACGCGATTTCGCAGCAGGACCACGGCGAAGACGATGAAGATGCTGCCACGACGGGCGAAGGCGGGGCAGCGCGCTCGACGAGCATCCAGGAAGTGGTGCTCTGGTCGACGGCCGTGCTCGCGGCCAGCCTCGTCGTGCTCTCGGCGCTCTACATGCTGAAGCGCCGCATTGGCGCCTTCCCCGACAACCCGGACTGGGTCGCACCGATCCAGGTGCTCTACTCCAAGGACGCCCCAGACGAGGGCTACTTCGGCGACGCGGACCCGCATGCAGCTCACGGTGCTCACGGGTCGCACTAGGCTTTTAGGTCTGGTTCTGCGAATGTCTCCGTTGCGATCTTTCCTGTCTAACGGCCCGGGTCGCCGGAACTGGGCAACAGCGATCGCGGAGGGGCATTGTTGCGCATTCCAATCAGAGGGCCGTTCCGTAGATTCGCGATTCCCCTGCTCATAGTTCTTGTGCCTCTCTCTGGAGTGGCAGTCGGAGCCGATTTACCCGGCAGAGCCGAGACCACTGAGAACACCGTTCAAATGACCGGGCAGATGATCACTGGATGCGCTCGCTCGCCAGGTGATGGCTTTCCAGAAGACATTTCGCCAGGATGCTTCCGAGACGCAGCCCAGGTAGCAAACTCCCAGTCGATCGTTATCGTCCCCAATGTCACCAAAGGTAGCTATCCCGATGGAGCGTTGCATCCAGGGCCAATGAATTGGGCCCCATGTGGACCTCTCGCCCAGTGCGCGGAACTCATCGTGCCACTGGACTACCTGGCCCCGGAAGGCATGCACGTTGCCGTTGAGGTTGTTCGCTATTCCGCGCGCGATTCG
>JBBSKE010000171.1:0-7784 GCA_038256595.1 Tepidiformales bacterium
ACTGCCCCTAATCGTCTCCGCCAGCCCGTGCGAATCACTACCAGCACGGGTCGAGCCTTCTTTCGGCGGCGCGAGAGGCGGTGTCTACTCGGGGACGAGGACGCGAACCACCGCACCGGCACGCGCGCTCTGCTCGCGGTCAAACGTGACGAGCACGTCATCAAGCTGAGCCGCAAGCGCCACATAGACGGCGTCGCACCCTTTAATCCGCTGCTCCGAACCGATCCTCGCCGCATTTCGACCAAGGGCTGAATCGACGGAATGCACCATTACGAAGGCCGAAGCTTCCAATTCGAGTGCGATGGCGAGGCCGTCGATCTTTCCGACCCCGACTCGTGCCAGGGATGAAGCAACTTCTGCCAGGGCAATCGTTGGCAGATGCCAGGTTTCACGTTCGAAGGACAGCTTTGCCCAGCGATCTGCCGCAGGGAAGCCGGTATCGCCCTCCGCGTAGAGGGAGACAAGTACGCTGGCATCTACAACCGGCACGCTATCTCCGCTGCTCTGCAACCACTTCCGCGGCACTCAACGGCGAGTTCCAACCCTGGGTGACTTCGGCTCGACGGGCTACTATTCGCTCCCAGGACTCACGGCGTTTGAGAAGATCCTCATCCGGTTCGGCCAGTGTCTTAGCCGACGCGGTCTCGGCAGCAGGCCGGCTGAACATAAGTTCCGTCGCCCCATCGACCACCACGACGTCCTCCCCGGACTCCTGGACCTCGCGAACGAGCTCGCGCACAGACTCGCTGAGATCCTTGATGTCGATGCGCCGGGACTGTGCTGCCATTTGAGAACTCCTGATGTTCAATCCTGTCCATTGTGGTCGTCGCCCGTCAAGCCCTTGCGTGGCGATGCGAGGGATTCGCTGCGGCTGCGCCGCTGCTCTTCGACCAATTCGGCCGCGCTCAGCGGGGATGTCCAGTTCTTCGAAATTCGTTCGCGCAGCACGGCGATTCGCTCCCAGGCCTCACGCTCGAGACGATTCCATTCCTCTCGCTCCGCATCAGTCGTTGGTAGCGTCGTTTCGGCTGCAGGCTGCACGACGACCACGTTCGTCGTCCCATCAACGACCACTGCTTCTTCTCCCGAGGCCTGGACCTCGCGGAAAAACTTGCTGGCGGGTTCGCCCAGGTCCTCGATATTGACGCGGCGGGATTGTGCACTCATTTGAGAACTCCTGATGTTCAATCCTGTCGAGAGTGGTAGCCGCTCGTCAAGGCCTTACTGCGACCTCCGCTGCTCTTTGACCACTTCCGCGGCACTCAACGGCGAGTCCAGCCTTCGGTGACTTCTGTTCGGCGCGCGACTATTCGCTCCCAGGACTCACGGCGTTTGCGAAGATCCTCATCCGGTTCGGCCAGTGTCTTTAGCCGACGCGGTCTCGGCTGCAGGCTGCACGACGACCACGTTCCTCGCCCCATCGACTACCACGACGTCCCCGCTGGGCCTCGCGAACGAGCTTCCGGAAAGCTTCACTGAACTCTTTGATAGTCGATGCGCCGCGTCGATGCGTCCGTCTGTGATGCTCCTTGCATCCATCGTCTGGAACGGGTGACTCGCTCGTCAATATCGAGCAGGCGGACTCGGCGTTGCAGGGTCCGCGTCCGGGGACCGCGCACGGCGGGAGCTGCCGCTTCCCCGAGCCCATCCCATCTTTACGGCACCTTTGGATGTTCGTACCAGACCGCTCCCCTAGCATGATGCGCCATGGGGATAGCCTTCGGGACCCTCCAGGCACTGGCGTTTCGGGTACTGGGCACGTTCTTCTTAATGCTCGTTGGCGTCATTACCGCGCGGGCCCTGAGCGTGGAGGACCTGGGTGTCTTCGTCACCACGACGGTCGTCATCGCGATCGCGGGGAGCCTCGCGGCAAGCTTTTCTTCCGCGGCCGGCTACTTCGTCTCGAATCGCGGTGTCCCGGCCGCCCTGGTCGCGTCGAACTCCCTCGTACTCTCCCTGGTCATCGGAGCCGTCGCTCTCCTGGCCGGGTTCGCAATCAAGCTCACTATTGGTGGTGAAGCCGGCACGCTCGCGCTGCTGGTTGGGGTCACCCTCTTCCCGCTTATCGCGCGGCACGCCATCAGCGGCGTGTTTCTCGGGCAGGGCCGGATTGCGAGCTACAGCTTCGCCCTCCACGGCCACGGCTATCTCGCCTTCGCCTTCCTCATCGCCTGGGTGCTGGTCCTCGGCCATCGCACGGTCGAAGATGCCCTCGGCGCCTGGATTGCGGCCCAATACGCGGCCCTCATCGCCTCCTGTCTCTTCGTCCCGACCTGGTGGAAGCGGTTGCTGGACCGGCCGGACTACGCCCTCATCTGGAGCTTCGTCACCTTCGGCACGATCACCGGCCTCGCGGGCGTCATCTCCTACCTCAATTACCGCGTCGACCAACTTCTCGTGCGAGCATTCGATGGCGCCGAAGGAGCTGGCATCTACGCTCCCGCAGTCGTCCTCGCCGAGGGCATCTGGCTCTTCTCGACCGCCATCTCCGTCGCCAGTTACTCGCGCGTCGGAGCGCTGACGAAGCCCGAGGCCGCCGAACTCACCGTTCGCGCCGTGCGCCACACCTGGATGACCGCCTTCGCCGCGATGTTCGGCGTCCTCATCTTCGCGAACCTCATCATCGTGCTCCTCTACGGCGACAAATATGAGGCTGCGGCAAACTCGCTCAGGATTCTTGCGATTGGCACTGCGCTCTACGCCCCGCAGGCAGTAATTTCGAACTACTTCACGGTGAGCCTCGGGCGCCCGTCCATTTCGCTCGGGCTCGCCTTCTGTTCGCTCGTGACCGGCGCAATCTTCGGCGCGCTGCTCATTCCCCAGATCGGCTATGTCGGTGGGGCGTGGGCGACGATGCTGAGTTACGCCGTGACCGCCACTATCTCAACTGGACTCTTCCTCCGCATGTCAGGAACCAACGTGCTCGAACTGTTTCACTATCGCCGCGCGGACATCGTTGCCTACTGGCAGCTTGGCCGCGAAATCCGGACGCGCATCAGCGCCGCCCATCTCGCCAGCGCTAGGCCCCGCCCATGAGCGGCCGCCGCGTGCTCGTGATTGGCCTGCCGTTCTTCGGCACCCGCGTGGCCGAATCGCTGAATAGCGTCGGCTACGAGGCGCGCTACCAGCCGCACCCGGGGCGGGTTCCCGGCGCCTGGCCCCGGTCCGGGGTCGAAATCCTCCAGGCCGATGTCATCTATGCCATTGGCAGCTCGATCCGCATCAACAGCCCGCTCGACGTCATCTCCCGCGCCGGCAAGCACATGCTCGTCCACTGGGTGGGCACGGATGTGAGTGTCGCCGTCGCCGATTGGCGCGAAGGCCAGGTCAGCGAGCGCGTCCTCAAGCACAGTATCCACCGTGCGGACGGCCCCTGGCTGATCGACGAACTGGCGGTCATGGGGATCAGCGCGCGCGAACGGTTGCTGCCGATCCCGGTCGCCATCGGTTCGCCGTTGCCACTTCCGGAGCACTTCCAGGTCCTCGTTTATCTGCCAACGCAACCCCAGGAAGACTACGACGTCGAGACCACGCTGGAAGTCATCCGCTCGCTTCCCGATATTAAGTTCGCCATTGTCGGCGGCTACCGCCCGCCTGAGCGAATGGAAAACGTCGAGGTCCTCGGCTTTACCCAGGATATGCCCGGCGTTTACCAGCAGAGCACAGTCCTGCTGCGCATGATGAAGCACGACGGCATGTCTCACTCCGTGATCGAGGCGGCCAGCTTCGGGCGCTACGTGCTCTGGTCCTACGCGCTCGATGGCGTCACCCGGGTCGCGGATGGCGGCGAGGCCATCGCCGAGATTCGCCGCCTGCACTCCCTCTACTCCGCCAATCAGCTCCATCCCAATTCGGAAGGCGCCCTCCACATGCAGCAGACCTACAACCATGAACGCCTGCTCGCCCGGATCTGCCGGGACCTGGACAGGCTCCTCGCATGACCACTGCCGCGATCCCATCCCGGTCTATCCTCTCGCTCGAAAACCCACAGCACCGGCTCTTCCTCTTTGTGCTGCTCATTGGCGCAGCGGTGCTTTCGCCGAACATCACCATGCCCGCAGGCATCCCGGCGATCCGCCTCGAGCAGCTGGTCATGGGCCTGATGCTGCCTTCGCTGGCGCTGTTCCACCTGCGCAACCGCCAATACCTCCGCCTGACGCTCCTCGACGGCGTCTTTCTCCTGCTAGCAGTCGCCATAACGACGTCGATCATCCTCGCCCCCACGATTGTCGCCTCGGTCGATTGGTCGATTCGCGACCCCTTCGAAGTCGCCCGTGTGGTCGAATACTGGCTCATGTACCGCTACGGCATGACCCTCGTGCCCAGCGAATACACCGCCCGGACGATCCTCTACTCCCTCCTCGGCGGCTCCATCCTGATGACCGCCTTCTCGCTCATCCAGTACCTCGATGGGCTCGGGCAGTTCAACGAGGTGGTCACTGACTGGTGGTCCGTCGGCCATAACCTGGTCGGCGTGCAGCGCGAAGGCCGGGTCATCGGCACCATCGGCAACGCCAACTACTACAGCTTCTTCATGGCCCTGCCCATCATCGGCGGGCTCGCCATAGTCCTCCTCAAGAAGCAGCTGCCCACCCGGGAAGCTCTTGCCTTCGTCATCGTGGGTGTGGTCGCGAGCGTCGTCTCGGCGGTGTTGTCGCAGTCGCGCACGGGCGCCGCGTCGATCCTTTTCGGCATGACGGCGGGGCTCCTGCTTGTGCTCGCCTTCCGGCGCCCGGCCGCTCCGTTCAAAGCGATCGGCCTCTTCCTCGGGAGCGTGGTGCTGGCTGTCGCCTTCATCCAGGTGCAGCCGCCGCTCGTCGATAGCTTCAACTCGCGCTTCAATCCGACGAAGGTCGGCGACGATGCCTCATTTATCATCCGCATCCAGCGATTCAAGACGTTCTTCACCGGCTTCTTCGCCGAAAAGCCAGCCTTCTGCGAGGGCGACACGCTCGACAAGCGGCTGGTCTCGCCCTCCCACAAGCCCCGCGATGGCGCGCTTGTCTCCACGGCGCCACCAGAGGTCCTCGCCCGCGACGCGACCCGCAAGGCCGATGTCGCGACAATTACGAACGGCGTCCTCGCCTACTTCTGCGAAGAGGGCTCCTGGCCGGCTGGCGAAGGTCTCGAAGAAAAGCTCGTCCCGGACCACATGCCCTCGATGCCCGTCGATCCACAGACCGGCGAGGACTACCTCACGAGCATCGACGGCAGCGGCTTCTGGGTCGGCGCCGAACTCGAGGACCCGGCTGACCCCGATGGTCCGAACTACGCCCTCGGCACGAACCCGAACATCATCCGCAACCCGAGCTTCGATGGCACCAGCGCCTGGGGAGCCCGCGAAGCTGCGACCCTCGAATCCGTCGATGGCGGCCTCTTCAGCAACAAGGCCCTGAAGGTCACCATCCCTCCGGGCGGCGACGTGCGCCAGTTCATTGTCTTCGATTTCCCGCTCGGCGTGATTCACACCGCCGCCGCCTGGATAAAGTCGGACACAGGAAAAGACGAACAGATGCAGCTCTATATCCTCGGCCAGGAGGCTGGCGGCGGCGAGCACGACCCGGTGAACTACCTCATCAAGCAGCCGGACGGGTCCTACATTCAGTGCAAGGACCTGGAAAGGGCGAGCGTCGTCGCCGAGGAGTGCCGCGGCATCTTCACGGCCCCCGCGAGCGGCCAGTGGGTGCCCATTTCGGTCGTCTTCCTGACGGACCCGCGCCAGCGCTTTACGACCGTGCAGTTCATGCTTCGCTCCAACGATACCGAATCGACCACCTTCCTCGTGGATGGCGCGCAGATGACCCAGGGCGACTTCGCGCCATCGTTCCTGCGCGTCAGCGATGTCGACCCGGCGAGTCTGCGGCCCGTCGATCTGCCCCAGTTCTCGGATTCGCCCTACGTCGGCGTCGGTCCGCGCAACAACGCCGAGGCAGGTTCGTTCGACAACGAATATGTGCTCTTCCTCGACCGCTTCGGGCTCCTCGGCGCCGGTCCCTACCTGGCCATGTACTTCTGCGCGATTGCGGTCGCCATCGGCGCCTGGCGGAAGCGCGCGCGCTTCATGGACGTGATGGGGCTGACCGGCTTCGCCTTCACCATGACGCTCCTGCTCTTCAACGTCGGCGCCGGCAGCTACTACCACTTCGCCATCATGGCCATCTACTGGCTCTTCATGGGCTATCTCGCGACTTCGAAGCGCATCCCCGCCGGCGAAGCGGTCACCGAGCCAAGCAGCAGTAGCGAACCATCCCCGGCCACAAAGCCGTCTCCCCGCGTCACTCCCGGCAGGGAAGCGCCCCAGGCATCGGCGGTGCGGCGTGACTGATTCCCAGGCGAAGTCTCGCCCAATTCGCGTCTGCGTGATGACCTCGGTGCATCCGCCGTTCGATACGCGCGTCTTCCATCGCCAGGCGAAGTCGATGGCCGCTGCCGGCTTCCGCGTGCGGCTTATCGGGCCGGGCGCTCCCAACGGCGAGACCGTCGATGGCGTGCGATTCTCGTCGCTGCCCGAATTCGGCGGCCGCGCGGGCCGGCCTCTGCGCTGGCCCATCCTCATGTGGAAGGCGCTCAAGTCCCGCGCTGACATCTACCACTTCCACGACCCGGAGCTGCTCCCCTGGGGCGTCCTGCTCCACTGGGTGACGCGCAAGCCGGTTATCTACGACTCCCACGAGTACCTGCGCGAGGACATCCTCGGCAAGCACTGGATCCCCGGTCCGCTGCGGAAAACGGTCGCCACGATCGCTAATCGCGTGGAAAAATGGTCCGCCGGGCGGCTCAGCGGCGTCATCGCCGTTACCGACGACATGGCCGACCGCTTCCGGCCCTACCGCGAGAACGTGATCACGGTAAAGAACCTGCCGCCGGCGCCGAAAATCGATGGCGATGTCGAGCGCCAGCCGGTGGTCATCTATGCGGGCCTCATGAACGTCGAACGCGGCCTCGACATCCTCTTCGAGACCGCCCGCCTCGTGCGCGAACAGATTCCAGGTGTCGAATTCCACATTCTCGGCACGATCGAGTGGTACGGCATCGAACCCGGCATCGTGAGCAAGACTCCGGCGGAGTGGCAAGCGGTGGGCGTGAAGTTCCTCGGCTCCATCCCCCAGCCGGAGGTCGCGCCCCGTCTCGCGGCCTCCTCGGTGGGCTGGTTGCCACGCAATCCGAACGTCGCAAATAACCTGTTGGCATGGCCGAACAAGCTTGTCGAATATATGGTCGTCTCCCTGCCTGTAGTAGCGTCGGACCTGCCGGTACAGGCCGCCGTCGTGCGTGACGCGGACTGCGGGATCGTGGTCGAAGCACTCAATCCCGTCGCTCATGCGGAGGCAATAACACAATTGCTGCGAGATCCGGGAGAAATCGACCGTCTCGGCGCGAACGGAAAACGCGCAGCGCTTTCCCTTTACACCTGGGAGGCCGAGAGTGATAAATTACAGTCGCTTTACAGAACCCTCGTCCGAGCGTAGGCCGATTCGTTGACCATACATCCGGCCGGTCCATACGATGACGAACGTGATCAGATTGATTCCAGGGGGCCCGCGGGTGAACCGATTAAAATCTAAGTTTGGTGCAGTAGCCGGAACGGCAGCTGCAGCAGTCGGGGTAACGTTCGCAGCGTGGACGTTTGCCCAGGCCGCAACTTCGCTCCCGAGCGGGAACGAAAATACGTCCATCATCGTCCAGAACGTGGGCAACGCCCCGGCGGACTTCGTCGTCGAATACTTCCTGCCGAACGGCACACGTCTCGATGACGCCACCGACACAGAGTCTGGTGTGCCCAC
>JBBSKE010000172.1:0-7769 GCA_038256595.1 Tepidiformales bacterium
AGGACCCCGCAGCCCCCAGTTTCCAGGGCACCGGCGGCTCTCCCAAGTTTGGCTACGGCGACTATACCTATCCGGAACGGGTCTATGGCTGCATGGTCCACCCGCCGTTGACGCGTATCCCAGGCACCGCAACGGACGTTCGCCTCTATGCGAAGCAGCCGGTCAATATGCCCGATTTCACGATCGAGCAGGTCGCCGAAGCGTTCGATACGAAGCACTTTACCGATTGCGAAGACGTCGGCTTCAGCGGTGGCTGCCCCAGTATGGATTTCCCGACCGCCTTCCCGGAGAAGAAAATCGTTCCCCACGCCGACAACACCCTGGCCGTCGATCCCTCAAAGGCCACCCAGATTCTCGGGGCGCCACTGCTCGCATACACCGGCCCGACGAGCGCGCATTTCGTTGTCGCCGAAAACGGCACTTCGACGACCTCGCAGGTAGTGGTTTCGAACGCCGGCACGGGAATCGGCCCATTCCGGGTGCGCGCGACGCAGCCCTGGATCGTCGTTCGCCACCCCGGTGACTCCTTGAGCCGGACCCTCGATGGCGGCGTCGCGGTCGGCGACGAGATGGATGTCGTCACCCAGGCGCCGCGCGTCGATCGCCCGCGCCTGGCCCAGAAAGGCTACGACAGCGTGCTCAGCATCTCCGTGGCCGCCTCCCTTATGCCGGCGGGGAACAGCACAGGCACGCTGATCATCGAGCCGCTGCTTACTCCGGGCGCCTCATTCGTGATGACCGTGACCGCCTTCCGCCCGGAGATCATCTCCATTCCGACCGCGACGCCCACGCTGGCCACCCCAACGACGACGCCACCGACACCACCAACCTCCACACCCGTCCCCACGCCGACACCGGACCCGTATCCCTTCAAGGCCGTCGCCCCCCAGCTCGGCAAAGACGACTAGGTATCGCTGGCGTACTCGTCCGACTGGCGCGTTCTTGCGGTACGCGACCCGTTCGCTGTTGAATAGGCGGTGCCATTCGTGGCAGCGCCCCGGTTGCTGGCCCGGGTGATGCTCCAAGCCCCCGCCAGCCGGAGATTCTCTTGCTCAAGTCCATAGCTGCCCGCCTCGGGGCCACTGCAGTGTCGCTCGCTCTCATGGGGACGGCCTTTGCGGCTATTCCCGCCGGGACTGTCCACGCTGGCATCGTCGGTTGCCCGGTCGAATACCCGAAAATTCGAACCACCACCTCGGTTGCTGCGCCCTACGGAGTCTCCGCTTCCGTCGCCGACCAGATCACCGTGAAGGTCATCAATTCGAGCAGCACGCCCTGCGACGACCCGGTCGTCACGATCTATCCGCGCGAAGGCTTCGCCTTCCATTCGATCATCAGCACTACCGGCGGCTACCTGTGCGAGACGCCCGGCGCCGGCAACCCTGGCCCAGTCGTGTGCCACGCCGACGTCATCGCCAAGAGTTCCTCCAGCACCATCCGCGTCCGCTACGACCGGGTTACCCCCGGTGGCGCAGTCAGCGGCACGGCAAGCAGCGAGATCGACTTCGACGACTGCAAGACGGGCACTTAGAGAGGCAACGTTCGACTCCGAACTTTCGGCGGCTGGCCAGGATATCGCATCCCTGGCCGGCCGCCGGAGTAGCCACTCTTCGTCAAAGTCTCGACGAACGAATTACCCATCGGCGCGAGATTCATGGTTGAATGGTCGCGCCACGTGAGGGCTCGGCGCATCGCACGAGCATCCGTACCGGCAAGGAAGAGGAGCTCCCATATGTTGAAGAAGTTCGCTGCCCGCGTCGGGGCTACAGTCACTGCCGCGGCACTTGTCGGCTCGGTTTTCGCTGCGATCCCGGCAGATGTTGCCAACGCCGTTATCCAGTGCGATCTAGAGTATCCCGCCGCCCGGACAACCACTTCCGTCTCCGCGCCCTATGGCGTCTCCGCATCTGCGGCCGACCAGATCACGGTCAAGGTCATCAACACCAGCAGCCAGACATGCTACGAGCCGCGAGTCGTCATCTACCCTCGCGAAGGGACCGTCTTCCACAGCATCGTCAGTACCACTGGTGGCTGGATGTGCAAGGCGCCGCCCGTCGGTGAACCCGGCCCGACGTACTGCGACAACGAGACGCTCGCCAAGAAATCCTCGGCCACCATCCGCCTGCGCTACGACCGGGTCTCTTTCGGTAGCCCGGTGAGTGGCACCGCGAGCTCCGAGCTTATCATCGAAGATGACTGCCCGGTCGTCACGCTCGAGGATCCCTCGGTCTGCGTCCGCTAAAGCCTTCGAGGGCGGCAGGGCAGCGAGCTGTTACTTCGGCCCGTTGCCCTCGCCCCCGGCTGGCCCCCAGAAGATTGCCCAGGCCGCAAAATCGTCGGACATCGCCTCGAAGCGGTGCTCCATGCTCGCCGGCACGAAGAGATAGTCGCCCGGCCCAACCGCCACGACGACGTACGCCTCGTCCTGGCGGTGCGGCTCCTGCCGGTCTTCGGGCGCGGGCGCGTAGAGCCCGGCGAACATCGTCCCGTGGCGATGCACGACATGAAACGGGTGCCCCTCATCCAGCTTGCCGCGCGTCTCTGCGAACGAACCGTGCCAATCGAACTGCTCTGCCATCTCCCAGTGCCCTCCCGTCAGGCAATCCTACCAGCCAGCCACTTTCGGGATCGGCCCGCGCCACGTAAGCTGCCGCCTTCGAGCTATTCGAACCGGGGACCCCAATGAGCAGCCAGCACATCGAACGTCGCGAAGACCTTCCGCCCGCCCGCCTTGTCGAGGTGAGCGACGGCATCTATGCCTATCTCCAGGCGGACGGCAGCTGGTTCCTCAACAATGCAGGGTTCGTCGTCAGCGATGACTACGTCGTCGCCATCGACACCACCGGCACCGAGGCTCGCGCTCGCGCCTTCCACGCCGCCCTCCGCAGCGTCAGCGAGCACCCGGTCCAGACCCTTATCAACACCCACGCCCACGCCGACCACACGCACGGCAACTTCATGTTCGCGCCCGCGACCGCGATCATCGCGCACGAATACTGCCGCCGGGAGGTCCAGGCGTCGAACCTCACCTTTCTTCGCGAGAGGTTTCCGACCGCCGATTTCGGCAACCCGGTGACCACGCCGCCGACCATCACCTTCGCCGACCGCGCCAAGGTGTTCGCCGGCGACCTCGAGATCCAGCTCATCCACCTTGGCCCGGCACACACGAACAACGACGTGATCGCCTGGGTCCCGGAGCGGAAGCTGCTCTTCTCCGGCGACCTCGTCTTCAATGGCGGTACCCCGTTTGCGATGGCGGGGTCAATTGTGGGCTGGCTCGAAGCGCTGCCGTTCCTGCGCGAACTGGGCGCGGAAACGATCGTCCCGGGCCATGGCGAGCCCTGCACGCCGGCCGTCTTCGACGAAATCGAGGCCTACCTGCGTTTCATCGATACACTTTCGCGCGAAGGCCACGCGGCCGGAGTCGCCCCGCTCGAACTCGCGCAGAAGACCGACCTCGGCGAGTTCGCCCACCTCACCGACCCGGAGCGCATCGTCGGTAACCTCCATCGTGCCTATTCCGAGCTCAGCGGCGGCAAGCGCGGCGGAACCATTGCGGTGCCGAACGCGTTCTCGGATATGGTCGCCTACAACGGCGGGCAGCCACTCCGCTGCCTCGCGTAAACGGCCCGCCGGCCCGGTTTTGCCCGGATGACGCCGACGCCCTACTCTCGAAAGACTACATTCGAAACATCCCGGGATAGGAATCACATGGCAAACAGCAAGTCAGCCATCAAGCGCTGGCATCAGTCCCTCAAGCGCCGCTCGCGCAACCGTTCGACTCGAACCATCGCCCGTACCGCCGTGCGCGACCTCCGCGAAACGGTTGCATCCGCCGAAGACCCGGCGAAGGCGCTCAGCGCTGCCTACTCGGCGCTCGATCGAGCTGCCAAGAAGGGCGCGATCCACACCGGCAAGGCCGACCGAACGAAGCGCCGCCTCGCGCGCCTGGCCGCTGGTGCGAAGAGCTAAGCCCTCAACCAGTTCGCCGTTTCTGGCGAGTTTCCGGCCTTCTATTCGGCGCGGAGTATCCGGCCATGCCTGATTCAGTTGCTCGTCCGGCTGTCGATGTCGTCATCCCATGCCTGAATGAGGTCAAGGTGATTCGCGATAGCGTCGAAAAGACGCTCGCGTGCTTCGACCAGAATCCGCAGTACGAATGGCGCATCATCGTCGCCGACAACGGCTCTACCGACGGCACGGCGGAAGTGGCGCGCGCCATGGAGCTGGAGGACCCGCGTGTGAAAGCGCTGGTCCTGGCGATCCGCGGCCGCGGCCTGGCCCTCAAAGAGGCCTGGACCACGAGTACGGCCGATGTCGTCTCCTATATGGATGCGGACCTCAGCACCGATCTCGCCCATCTCCCGAAGCTCATCGACATGGTCGTCAGCGGCAAATGTGACGTTGCCATCGGCACACGCCTGGCTCGCAGTTCGAAGACGAAGCGCTCGCTCAAGCGCGAAATCACCTCCCGCGGCTACGTCGCGATGATCCGCGCGACCTTTCCCCGGCTGAAGATCACCGACGCCCAGTGCGGCTTCAAGGCCCTCAGCCGCCGCGCAGTGAACGAGATCGTGCCCCAGATCGAGAACCGCATGTGGTTCTTCGACACCGAGTTGTTGATTCTCGCGCACCGCAAGGGCCTGAAAATTCGCGAACTGCCCGTGCGCTGGATCGAGGACCCCGATACCAAGGTGAGAATCATGAAGACCGCGATGGAAGATATCCGCGGCCTTCTCCGCATGCGATTTTCGAAGCCGGCCTGATTCACGGCGGATTCGCACATAACGACCAGACGTAAGAGTTCGTTGAACGCACAGATTGCGCATGCTGCGGAGTGCTCTCGGAGCATGCCCGCGGCGAGGAACGCCTGGCGCTGCGGTGGCGATACGACGTCTCATTCGTTGCGATTGAACTCGGCCGAAGGTCAAGGAGCGCATATCGCGGCCTATCGCCCCATCGCAGCTATGAATGCGGCTCGGGTTGGTTTGACCCCCTCGGAGGCCCGATGTATAACTCCCTTGCGAAAGGCTTCACAAAGTCTTTCCGCGGCGCTGCGTTTCCGCGTGCGCCGCGCACAGAGGTGGAGGTCGGCTGCTTGGAATTCTCAAATCTCCCGCATGACTTCGCAGAGACACTTGAGCTCGTATTCGTAGGTATCACCATCGTCGTCTCGCTGGCGCTGATGGTGGCATTCGGCCACTGGTGGCAGAAGTAACGTTCACGCTTTAGAGGACGAACAGGAGGGGGAGCAATGGCCGTCGAACAGCCCGGCAAGCCGAACATCGCTGACAAGCTTTACGACATGATGTTCCATAACTACTTCTGGAAGTCGATCTTCCGGACGGGGTATCCGAACACGCCGCGTAACCAGATGCTTGTCGTCGCGACGAACCTGTTCCTGCACCTTCACCCCACGCGTATCCATCGCACGCACGTGAAGATTACTCACACCTACTGCCTCGGCGGTCTCTCGTTCTTCATGTTCCTGGGCCTCACCGTCACCGGCATCCTGCTGATGTTCTACTACGTTCCCAGCGTCGAACGTGCGTACTTGGACATCCAGACCATTCAGACACAGGTCCAATTCGGCCAACTCATGCGCAACATGCACCGCTGGATGGCCCACGCGATGGTCATCCTCGTCTTCCTGCACATGATGCGAGTGTTCTACACCGGCGCGTATAAGCCGCCACGCGAGTTCAACTGGATCGTCGGCGTCATTCTCATGGTCCTGACGTTCCTCCTGAGCTTCACCGGCTACCTGCTCCCGTGGGACCAGCTGGCGTTCTGGGCCATCACCGTGGGCACGAACATTGCCGGCTCCGCGCCCGTCCTCGGCCCGAAGAGCAAGTTCTGGCTCCTCGGTGGCTTCCAGGTCGGCCCGGACTCGCTCATCCGCTTCTACACACTTCACGTCATCGGTCTGCCGCTTCTCGCGGCGATCTTCATGGCCGTTCACTTCTGGCGCATCCGCCGCGATGGCGGACTCGCCCGGCCGCTCTAGGAAGAATCGGAGGAGGGGGACCTATGGCTACCGCAGTTGTCGCACGTCCGGTCGCTCGCCCACAGGCGCGCGTCCGGGATGAAGAAGTCCTGGTATGGCCAGACCTGGTGTTCGTCGAGTTCATCTCGGCGCTCCTGTTCTCTTTTACGATTTTCATCCTGTCGGCGGTCATGAACGCACCGCTCCTCGATGAGGCGAACGCAGACGTCACCACAAACCCCTCCAAGGCGCCGTGGTACCTGCTGAACCTGCAGGAACTGCTGCTCCACATGAACGCGGCGATGGCGGGCGTCATCGTCCCCACCATGTGGCTCATCGTGCTGGGCGCATTCCCCTACTTCGACCGCGAGGCCGATGGCCAGGGCAGCTGGTTCGGCACCGAAGGCGCAGTCAAGCTCACGATCATCTCGGGCCTCGTCGGCGTCATCGGCACCGTCCTGCTTATCCTCTGGGACTCCGGCAAGATCGCGCTCATCATGAACGACTGGTTCGGCATCTCCGGCGGCGACACGTTCCGCTTCCTCGAGAGCGTCACTTCGATACGCACGCAGCTCCCGTGGCCCGATTGGTCACGCAGCATCACCTACCTGCCATTCAACCTGCGCATCCTGGACGAAGGCCCTGGCGATGGTCCGACGACCTTCCAGAACCTGGACTTCCCGGCCTGGCTGGTTGAACAGCAGATCCCGACCGTTGCGCTGGTCGGCCTGCCTTCGCTACTTATCTACAGCACCTGGAAGGCCGGGCTGGTCCACAGCCGCCGCGATGCACTGATCGTGCTCTTCAGTGGTTTCGTGGGTGCCTACGGCGTCCTCACGCTGGTTGGTACCGCCTTCCGCGGCCAGGGCCAGGACCTCGTTTGGCCGTGGGATCTTTCGGTCGACGAAGGCATTCCGGGCGCGTCCGAGCACTAAGGGGGGATTCATGTCACAGGCAGATTCATCCAGGCCCGGCGGAACGCCGCGACGCCTTGAACATGCGCGGCAGGTGGAGGCACGGAAAGTTGCAAGGCGTTCATTCCTGCGCGCCAGCAGCTTCGCAGGCATCCTCCTGTTCACGGGTTCGCTGACGGCCGCGTTCCTCGCGTTCTTCAATAAGCGCAGCCCGGTCGGCTTCGGCGCCCCGGTCACGGTCTCGGCCGCTCAGAGTCCCGAGCCCGGCGGCGAACCAGGCCGCATCTCCGAAGGCAAGTTCTGGCTCGTCAACCTCGTTGGCACCCAGGGCGATGTCCTCGGCGCTGGCGGCACCGGCGGCCTCCTCGCCCTCTACTGGAAATGCCCGCACCTCGGCTGCACCGTGCCATGGCGCGGTGACTTCGCAGGCGCTGCCGTGAACTTCCCGGGTGTCACCGGGTGGTTCCGCTGCCCCTGCCACGGCTCAACCTATTCGCGCGCCGGCGTCCGCGTCTTCGGACCGGCCCCGCGCTCGATGGACACATTCCTCATCACGGTCAACGGCGACGGGTCGCTGACGGTGAACACTCGTGCAATCACCAGCGGTGCAGCCTCCCCGGCCAACCCTCTGCGTGCGATCACCTACAGCTAGGCGGAGGCAGGGTTGAATACTCAGAAGCAGATCATCCTGATCGTCGTGCTCGTTTTCGCACTGGCAGGCGGTTGCGCCGCGTACGCAGCCTACGACCTTCCCGCTCGGTTCGAACTCCAGGACGAATACCAGTACGAGGGCCGCGTTGAGCGCGGCGCACTCCTCTACGCGAACAACTGCCGCACGTGCCACGGCATCAAGGGCGAAGGCTTCGTCG